>PIVW01000161.1 GCA_003353825.1 Chloroflexota bacterium | reverse complement strand
TTTGCTCCTCGCAATCACTGCTCGGAGCAAAGACCGCCTATGCCCTTTTAGCCTTTCTCCTCATTCAATTGTAAACGTGCTTCTTTATCTCTGTACCGGTTCCATGAACCATGCCGAATTTCTTTGATGAAAAGTAGCCCGTTCCCTCCAGTGATACCAAGTAACCACCCAGAAAAACCATCTCTTCCAACACTTTGCCCCGTTGCAGTTGGCGAAACACATTTTTGTACGCCGGACGCAAGCTCTCAGGTTCAACTTCGTCCAGAATGATGCGCATTTGCGTATCGCTAGGAGCATCCTTAATCCCGTATACCCGCTTCAGATTACTGTCCTTCTGCCGACGTTCATCAAAGGCCAATAAGGAAGGGTCTTTGAGTGAGAACATAGCAAACGCAGACATGAGCGCATCCCTCAAGGATATCTGAATATTTTCCGCCCATGTTCCTTGATCTCCTCGAAACCTTCACGCATCAATCGAAACAACCCGCTGGCCGATAAGTGCTTGCGGAATTTCATAACCAATACTTCCTGAAGCATAGACAAGCTGGCAGTTACTAACCCAAATTCGAACTGCTATAGATGTTCAGAAAAAGATTTTGACTTTTGGCCTGATCCTCACGTTTGCCAAGAGGCTACTTTGTCCAAAACATTATCTGAAGGTCTATACTCACCAATTATATGCCAATTCTTTACGAAAACCTATCCTGCTCATGCGCCTTTATCTTAATGTTTCACACTCCGGGAATTGCTGAAACCTGTATAAGATTGTCCTATGAACACACCTTGAGGCCAACCAGTCCTGTATCAAGAGGAACACCATGAAATACTGCCCAAATTCAGATTGCCCTTTCATCGCCGAACATGGCATCGTCGCAGAGTTTCAGAACTCGATCAATCGATGTCCCGACTGTGGTACTGATCTCGAGATCGGCAATGCGCCCGATCCGGAAACGTTGCCCAAACAACCCCTACGAAATCTGGATCCAGATTCGCTGCGCTTTGTCACGCTGGCCGTTTTCTCTTCTGAAGAAGATGTGCAGCTATGCCGCAACGTGTTGCACGAAGCTCGGATTCAGACCACTGTCTATGCCCCTGACGCTGGTGAAGGCGATTGGGACCTGCAAGACGCCTATGGTGTAGCCCAAGGCAAAGCTGTGATCGTGCGCGAGTCAGATTTACCCAGGGCGTTGCAACTTTTGGCTAACATCGAAGAATTCTGGGAAGGAGAAGAAGAGGACTTTGATGAGGACGAATACGAATAGTCAGTCTATCCAATATGTGGATTGACGACGTGTTGGCAGACCTGTAGACCTGTAGATCTGTAGACCGGAACCGGCAGTCAGACGAACATAGACGCGCTATCCCCGGTTTTTTGGTCTTCTGGATTACGGAGTGGCGGTGATAGACTAAAAATCTAGATCTACCGATGTTAGTTTTATACTAACCCTTGGATCACCTGGGCTACCCGCGCGGCTGTGTCGTCCCAGCTAAATCGAGCGGCCTGCGCCAGTAGCCGGGTTGGTTCGGGAGCGTTTACGAGGGCATCGAGGATACCACGAGCCAATGCTTGTTCGTCGTTGGCAGGAACCGGCTTTAGTGTGTCACCGACGATTTCTGGCAAAGAGCTGCTGTCGCTCACCAGGGCCGGGGTGCCGCATGCCATCGCCTCTAGAGGGGGCAAGCCAAAGCCCTCGTAGCGGGAAGGGAAGAGAAAAAGATCGGCCAGGGTGTAAAGGGCGGGCTTATCAGCGTCCGGGACAAATCCAAGAAGTCGCACGGATTGCGCCAGGTCGAGTTCAGCGATGGCCGTTACTGGGTTGCTAAACCAGGTGTCGTCAGGTTCGGGCAGTTTTCCGGCGATGAGTAACGGTGGGAGATCGGCTCGTTCTGCTCTGGCGACGGCATAGGCTCGGAGGAGGAGGGGGATGTTCTTCCGGGGATCAAATCCGCCCAGATAAAACAGGTATCGCTCCGGCAGATCGTATGCCCTGCGCACACGCTCGAGTTCCGTGCCATCGTCCACCCGCGCGTGCGGATAACCCAGACTTTCATATGCAACATGCAGGCGCTGGGCGGGGACGTTGAGATAGCGTACGATATCATTGTGCGCTGACTGACTTACGGTGAGTACAGCGCTGGCACGGCGAGCACTGCGCGAGATCAACTCATTATAGGCACGTGCCGTCGGTTTTGAAGCATAATCGGGCAGCAGTAGCGGAATCAGGTCGTGGATAGTCACTACGGTTGGGCAGGGTAAAAGATAGGGTGATCCCCAGTAAGGCACGAAGGCGACATCGGCATTGAGTTCTTTGCACCCTACTGGGAAAGTCCGCTGCTCCCACAGCAGTTTGATGAGCCGGGCGCCCCGAGCCAAAGCCGGCAGTTGCTGGTGTCGCACACTGACCTGATCCGGCAGGGACAGTGGCGATTCATAGCCTGATAAGGCCGGAAGTATCAATGTCAGGTTCCAGCCGGGCAGTTTCTGAGGTAGATGGCTGAGCAAACCCTGAAGATATTGCCCCGAGCCGGTATTTGTCTGACCCCAAAACCAGCCATTGATACCTAGTTGCGGCATTACAATCCCCGCCCATCTCTTCCATTCGCAGCAAGAGTCAGCAAATCATCAAGTGGCATATCGGCCAAAGAATCCAGGCGTAGATGTGTAGGCGCGAAGGTTAGTTGGCCGGTGACAGCATTGGGCACGGCTACCGTAAACAAACCTGCACGCATTGCCGCCAATGCGCCAGTTGGCGAGTCCTCTACGGCAATAGCATGCTGGGGTTGGATATTTAGAGCTTGTACGGCCATCTGGTAGAGCGCCGGATCCGGCTTGGCATATTCGACATCGTCGACAGTAAAGATGCAATCGAAATAGTGGTGGAGATTTCGCCGTTCCATATACCATGTCAGCCATTGCCGCGTATTGCTGGTGGCGATACCTAGACCTAGCCCCAGGCGCTTGGCCTGACTCAAATAGTCTGCGATTCCCGGACGCAAAGGTTGTAGTCCCACCAATTCCCTATAGCGCGCGCTGCGTTGAATTCGCACCTCCTCCCGATTCACCTCTTGTCCACACTCCGCTTCCAAATGGCCATAGAAATCGAAATAGCCATTTGGCTTGCCGACGGTATTCTTCCACGCATCGAACGACAAGTTCGCTCCATGCGCCTGAAACATCTCCTGCCAGGTCTGATAATCAGGCATTTCAGTATCGATGATGGTTCCGTCGAAGTCGAAGATAATGGCTTGGATCATAGTAATGGTTCGTGTTAGTAGGCAGACAATTCAAGCGCAGCTTCATAGATCTTATCGGCATCGGGCCGGTAATAATCTTCTAAGGGGGGGCTGAAAGGGATAGGTGTATCCAGTCCACCCAAGCGGCGCACGGGGCCATCCAACCATTCAAACGCCTTATCTGAGATCAGGGCAGCGACTTCGGCGCCCACACCTGCCAACTGATTGGCTGAGTGCACGATCAGGACTTTTCCGGTCTTGCGGGTGGTTGCGAGAATGGCCTCGGTGTCGAGAGGTTTGAGGCTGCGCAGATCGAGCACATCCGCTTCGGTTCCAGCTTCCGATAAACGTTCGGCCGCTGCCACTGCTTCGCGCAGCTGCGCGCCATAGGCGATGATGGAGAGATTATCTCCCTCCCGGACAAGATTGGCTTTGCCCAGAGGCACCGTGTAGTCAGCTGCAGGCACATAGCTTTTCAATGAGCGATAGAGAGGCTTGCTTTCGAAATAGATGACGGGGTTGTTGTCACGGATGGCCGAGATCAGAAGCCCTTTGGCATCAGCAGCTGTGGCCGGGGCAACGACCTTGAGGCCGGGCGTATGCACAAACCAGGCTTCAGGATTTTGGCTATGAAAGGGGCCGGAGCGGATACCGCCATCCGAGGGCGCCCGAATCACCCAGGGTACGGCGGCGCCGAAACGATAGTGCGAGGTAGCGGCAAATTGCACGATGCTATCGAATCCACTGCTGATAAAATCGGCAAACTGTATCTCAATGATCGGACGCAAACCCATCATGGCCATGCCCGTGGCCATGCCGATAAAACCTAACTCGGCCAATGGCGTATTCATCACCCGTTTGGGCCCGAACTCCGCTTCGAATCCCTTCGTGACCTTGAACGCTCCGCCGAACTCGCCGGCGATATCTTCGCCCATGACAAAAACATCGGGGTCACGCCGCATTTCCTCGCTCAAGGCCTCGCTAATGGCGGCGACATAGGTCATGACCCGACTGTCGTCATGGCGTTCCTCGTCAGCAAATCCGAACGTGAGATGGGATTGAGACATGGTCAAAGTAGGAAGATGCTCGAGAAATCAGTCGCCTGCCAAGGCCAGGGATACCGCGGCCTGGGCGTGTAGTGCTGTTGTATCAAATAGGGGGATGGCCGTATGTTCTTGCTGCACCAACATCGTGATCTCCGTACAGCCCAGGATAACGCCTTCCGCCCCTTTACGAACCAGGTCATCGATGATACGCAGGTACGCTGCGCGGGACTCCTTATTGACAACGCCCAACACCAACTCCTCGTAAATGACAGTGTGGATGATATGACGATCATGATCGTCGGAGATGAGCACATTCAGGCCATGAACATCGCTGAGCCTGCCACGATAGAAGTCTTGCTCCATGGTAAAACTCGTGCCAAGTAGGCCAACGTTGCCAAGGCCCATAGTCTTAATGTGTTCCGCTGTGGCGTCGGCGATATGCAGAAGCGGGATATCGATGGCAGCTATGATCACCGCTGCTACTTTATGCATGGTGTTGGTGCAAATGACCAGAAAATCGGCGCCGGCAGCCTGAATCTGTGCGGCAGCAATTGCCAATGTGCGCCCCGCTTCATCCCAATCTCCACGGGCCTGCATCACTTCTATATCCTGAAAATCGACACTAACCAAGGCGATCTGGGCCGAATGCAAGCCGCCCAGCCTCTTTTTCACGTCCTCATTGATCCAGCGGTAATACAATTCTGTGGATTCCCAGCTCATGCCGCCCAGCAAGCCAATCGTTTTCATAGTCAATACCTCAGGGTGCGTAAACATTGTCGAACACGGTTTCAGGTTCTGGCCAGGGGCTGGCTTCGGCGAAGCTTATGGCATCTTCGACTTCGACAACACAGCGCTGTCCGATTTCATCTAGCTCGACCTGATCGGCGATACCCTCGGCCAACAGTTCTGTCTCGAACAACGTGATGGGATCCCTTTTTTCCCAGGTTGCCAGTAGCTCGCGTGGCACATATTCAGCGCCATCATGGATAGCATGTCCCAGCATTCGCATGGTCTTGGTCTCGATTAGGGTGGGCCCGCCGCCACTGCGCGCCCGCTCGACCGCTTCCCTGGCGACTTCATAAACGGCCAGCACATCGTTGCCATCTACAATAACCCCTGGCATGCCATAATTCTGGGCGCGTTTGGCGATATCGAAGACTTTCATTTGCTGCTCCAACGGCGTCGAGTAAGCGTACAGGTTGTTTTCGACGACGATCACAAGGGGAGCGGCGTATACCGACGCCATATTCATCGTTTCGTGGAAGAGGCCGGCACTGCTGCCGCCATCCCCCGTAAACGTCATGGCCACGCGTGGCTCTTGGCGATAGCGGAAGCTCATGGCCGCGCCCAACGCCGAGGGCAGCGAATGAGGAAGATGGCTAATAAATCCGATAAGACCGAGGCTGAGATCGCCCATGCCGTGCAGATTGGCATCTTTGCCTGCGGTTACGCCGGTGGAGCGCCCCAAGAGGTTGGCAAAAATGCGACGGGGTGTGAGACCACGTACGAGATAGCAGCCCAGGTCTCGGTGCATGGGTGCGATCACATCATCAGGTGCAAGTGCATAAGCCGTGCCCACACTGGTCGCCTCATGTCCGCGCTGGCTGAATGTGCCCCCCACACCTTTCCCCTGCTTCCAATAAGCGAGCATGCGATCATCGAATGTGCGTGTCAGGCGCATCCAATAATAGATATCGAGTTTGGTGGGTGTGTCGAGTTTCAACTTGGACATAATTTAGGTTTATTGGTGAACTGATGATCTGGGATCAACTGCCTTCTGGCAACGGGCTAAAATGGCGTTAGCAGATAATCTCAATTCCACTAATCTCCAATCTCTTTCTTTCAAGCAGAAACCTCATCCAACTTCCCCCGCACCAGCGCCATCAACTCGCTTACCATGCTGCGATCAAATGCGAAGGTAGCGCCGGCGGCCTTGAATAATTCTGGGAGCGAACGAGTGTAGCCTAGCGACAAGGCAGATCGGTAATCGGCCACGGCTTTACCTTGGTCCTGTTGCGCATTTCGCCAGACCTGTAAGGCGCCGAGTTGGGCCAAGCCATATTCGACGTAATAAAAGGGCACGTCAAAAATGTGTCCCTTACGGTGCCAGCCCGTCTCTTTTTCAGCCTGCAATGTACTGTAATCAAGTCCCGGCAAGAATCGCTCCCATAGCTCACTCCATTTGTGGTCGATATCAGCGGCATCGATGTCATCAGCGGCTTCTGTATAGAGCCAGTGCTGTATGCTGTCCATCACCGCCATAAAGGGCAGGAAGAAGACAATGCCATAGAGTTGTTCGGTGAGGGCACGCTTGAAATCGGCATCGCCATAAAAACCACCATTGTTACGTGTCCAATAGGGAATGCTCAACAGTTCCATGGACATAGAGGCCACTTCGGCGAACTCCATGGGCGAATGGTAGTTCCAAACCAGCGATTGCTGGCGATACGCCTCGGCAAAGTGAAAGGCATGGCCCCCTTCGTGCATGAGCGTGCGTACATTGTGAGGGGATCCGGCTGCATTCATAAAAATGTAAGGCTGCCCGCTCACTGGGAAGGACTCGCAATAACCGCCGGGGGCTTTATTGGGGCGTGAGTCCAGATCCAGCCAGCCATCACGCATGGCCTCGAAATAACCACCCAACACGGGATCAGTCTGATTGAAGATGCGATTGGCGCCCCCTTCCAGTTCGTTGATCGTGGCAAAGGGTTGCAATGGCTGCTCATCGGGATCGACCGTCGGCACCCAAGGGCTGGCGACACCCAGTTCCCATGGGCGCAGTGTGGCCAGACCCAGCTCATCGGCAATGGTTTGATAGAGTTCGGTAGCCAGTGGCACGACTTCATGTTCGATTGCGTCGTGGAATATGAAACAGTCTTCAGGTGTGTAATCGAAACGCCCCATGCGCTGCCATTGGTAACTGCGGAAATTATCGAGCCCGGCATTTTGGGCAAGTTGGCGGCGTATGGGAAGCATGTGCAGGAAGAGGTCATCAAGCTCAGCTCTTTGGGCCAGATATTCATCCAAAACCAGGCGCCATACTTGTTCACGATTCGCCCGGTCCCGGTTGGACAGCATCACCTCTGCTTGTGGGATGGTTTTGATCTCGCCCTGCCAGACGATGCTCAATCCACCGCTGATCTCGCTATAGAACTTACCAAGCAGTTGTAGCTCGCTGATCAGTGGCACATTGGCGTCCTGGAAAAGGCCAGCTTCGGCGCGCAGCCGTTTCAGCATTTGCGCGGTTTCATTTGTGGGTTCGTAATCTTCGACCGCAAGCAGTTTCTGTTTCAATGCCTGTTCGACGGGCGAGTAGCTGGGGATGATCTCGGTCACCCACTGTTTGAAACGAGCGTCGGCAGCTTCATCCACCGTATTTTCAGTAATTTCTCGGTAAATCTGGCCACCTGCTTCTTCCAGCACAGCTTCCAAATCGCTCCATTGCTGGAGCCATTCTCGCACGTTACCGGCTGAGAGTTCTTGTTTGAGGAGCGTGTCCGTATTCGGCTGAATGCTGGACCAATCGAGGGGATCCATTTTAAGGAAATAGGGGTTCATAGAGAAGGGCTCTATCTGTTTGGGATATCGAGCGTAGAGTGCTCAGTGGGTTGCACCCAGTGTAAACTGAATAGATAGGAGGATAAGATTCTGGTCGAGTGACAGTATAGCGGTTGGACTGTGGGTGGTCAATTGGATTTGCCGAGCTTGAAATGGCTTGGGTTGCCACCGGCATTCTTGTATACTGGCAGGATGTTCCCTTCGCTGATCGTATTTTGAAAGACACATCTACCTGGAAATCGACCTATGTTGCAAGGAAAACGAGTCGTTCTACGTGCCATCGAACCAGAAGACCTGCCACAGTATGTGCGCTGGTTCGCCGACACCGATATGCTGAAATACTTTGGATTCTACTACCCGATGAATCTGGCTCAAGAAACAGACTGGTATGAAGGTCAGAACCAGGATGCGGATCGCATCAGCTTTGCCGTCGATCATGAAGACCAACATATCGGGGGCTGTGGCTTTGCATCTTTGGACCGCCGAAACCGTAATGGCGAGGTGGGGCTCTTTATCGGCGAGAAATCGCTGTGGGGCCAGGGTCTGGGGCAGGATATCTTGACAACGCTTGTCGAGTACGGCTTCGATTATTTGAATCTGCATCGCCTTTTCTTGCGAGTGTTCGCCGAAAACGCACGTGCTGTTCGAGCTTACGAAAAGGTCGGTTTTTTGCATGAAGGGCGGTTTCGTGATGCCGAATGGCGACATGGTCGCTGGCATGACATGCTCTTTATGAGTGTGCTGTCTCATGAGTGGCGAAAGTAATGGTTCTTTCCCTGTCATCTGGCGTCGGGCCTCGCAGGTTTGAGGAAATCATCAATTCATTGACAATCGACCTCAACAGTCGGAGGTGTCGTTTTGGATAGTATAGGTCTACTCATCGGCCTGTTCGGGCTCTTTATCGGCGTTCTCATCATGGCCAATCTGGCGGATAGGGAACAGCAGGCGGAACCACCCACTAAAACCTGGACTGCGCTCACGTATCTTGTTCTTCTCTTTTTCTGGGGAGGTATGTTTGCGACCGGCTTGCTTGCCACACTGGCCGGTCTCGTCGCTCAGACGGCGCCGGAGATCATGGCGCCAAGCTTCAGCGATGACCCTGCTGCGAACGCCGAGTTGTTTGCTACTCTGCCTCAGGTGGGGATGGGACTGTGGCTACCGGCAATATTCGGCGTGTTGTTTTTGTTACCACCTATCCGACGTTTGTGTGCGCGTTTTCTGAACATCGAAGCAGATCGGTTGGTGCACGCGGTGGCGCTATCGTTTACCATGCTCATTGTCGCCAATCTTTGGGTGACAGTCGCCTTTGGATTGGACACACTTGCAGATACTATTGCCCAAGGTCCGGAGTTAGGCGCCAATGAACTTGTGCGTATGACCTGGGTGCAGGAGTTGCTCTTCGCCGTAACCGCGATTTTCGGCGTGGGTTGGATGGTACATCGGGGCTGGAGTGAAAGCATCGTGCGCTTGAGCGCGATCACTCCAACCCTGAGACAGGCACTGCTGGGTTTGGCAGTCGGTGTGGCCCTGGCTTTGATTCTGATCCCCTTGGAGTATCTGCTAGACACGACTGGCATTGGCTACAATGAAGATGTGGCCCGCATCAGCGAACAATTGGTCGGGCCCCTAACAGAATCGCTGCTGGGCATCCTCACACTGGGCATAGCTGCCGCACTTGGCGAGGAATTCATCTTTCGTGGTGCACTACAACCCCGGTTTGGTATCCTCCTTACGGCTGTGCTGTTTGCACTCCTGCATAGTAACTATGGTATAACTCTTAGTACCTTGATCGTGTTATTGGTAGGTTTGGTTCTGGGAGTCATCCGCCGCCGCTACAACACATCGACTTCGATGATCGTACATGCCACCTATAACATCTCGCTAGGATTGATAGCCTATTTCAGTCTCATACCCGAATGGTGATCACTTATGTTTAAGCGAAGCAAAAAGTTCCCCCTGGTAAAACCCGTTCTCTTGTTGGCAGCTCTGACTTTATTATTGGTTTTAGCTGCATGTCAATCACTCTATCCTCCGCTGGCAGCACCAGCGCCCACGGGTGTGGAGGTGGCTGAAGTTGCCGAGCCGGAATCGACGGAAGCACCCATGGCTACAGCGACAGAAGCGCCGACCGCCACGCCGGAACCAACAAACACACCCACCCCTGAACCCACCGACACCCCTACGCCCGCACCGACCGCCACACCCATCCCCGCACCCACCGATACCCCGGCCCCCGCGGCGGCAGCGGCGGCAGCACCTGTGAAGTCTTTGTTTGTAATGACCGAAGCAGAAGCGAACAAGCAGGTTCAGAATGCCATCGCTGCACAGCCCAACGTTCCCATTTCCGAAGTCTATGTTGATCTGCGTCCGGACCGGATCGCCTTTGGCGGCCGCGCCAAGATCGGGTTCTTCGCCATGGATTTGGAAATCGAAGCCAGTTTGCCGGTGAGTGACTGCCGGCCGCAACCCAAGATAGAACAGGTCAAGGTCAATGATGAAGCCGCTGCTGGCTTCATTCGCACACAGGTCGAAAATCAGGTGGCGCCTTACCTTTCAGATTTCACGCAGATGGACCTCGGCATTTGTGTCGAAGAGATCGAGATCACAGATAACGAGATCATCATTACCGGGTTTGCCCCTTAAATGAATAAGCGTGCATGGTAATCAGACCTTGACGTATGACTTTGTAAGTTCGGCGCATGGTGTTAGCAAAAAACACCGTGCGCTTTTTATATTGACTTGAGTTCAAGGTAACAAGTGCTACGTGGACGAGTTGGTTCCCCCGAGTAGAGGTGTTTGTCTACCTTTCCGACTTCGAGAAGAACCCTATCCTGCAAAACGGCATGCAACAATTGAGGGGGGATTATGCGAATCTCAAATAACTGCTGGAGTCCTGACCATGCGCATGGCGATCATTTCTGACAACCATGGCAATACCCATCGCCCTTAACGCTGTACTTGAGGATATCGAACGGCAAGGGGGTGTTGACAGCTATCTGGCGATCACGCTGCCCTTGGTCCCGACCCGGTGGGGACCCTCGAACGATTGATGGACCTTCCAAACGCCATTTTCACGTGCGGCAACACCGACCGTTATGTCACTCGGGGTGACAGACCTTATCCCTCTCGTGATGATGTCATCGCCAACACCGGATCTCATAGACAGGTTTGACCAGGTCGCCCGCTCCTTTGCCTGGACACGGGGAGCCACCACACAGGCTGGTTGGTATGATTGGCTCGACACTCTGCCTCTAGAACACGACTTCGATTTCGAGGATGGAACTCAGGCGTTGGCAGTTCACGCCTCGCCTGGGCAAGATGACTTTTCGGGCGTGCATCCCGGTTTATCGGAAAGCGAATTGGAACGCTTATTTGATCTCGACTTTGGCCATTTTCCAAAATCGATTTATTATCAGATCACGACTACTACATATAGTACTTTATAAAAGGTAACTACTATATATGGGCTACTGTTATGTAAGCCTAGCGGGTTT
>PIVW01001409.1 GCA_003353825.1 Chloroflexota bacterium | reverse complement strand
AAAGCTGTCAATCATCAGAAGGAACTTAAGTGCCATAAACTCTCCACGGGTCCGAGAAACTGCCTATAAGACTCTCGTGCGCCCACAACTCGAATATGCCAGCTCAGTTTGGGACCCTCACGAGGCCGGCGATGCTAAACACATCGAAAAGGTCCAGAGGCGAGCCGCTAGATTCGTTACCGGCCGCTACCACAATACTAGTAGCGTCAGTGACATGCTCGATGCGATGGGATGGCCGACGCTCCAACAGCGCAGACTGAACAGCCGACTGACGCTAATGTTTAAGGCTGTGCATGGTTTGGTCGCCATCCCAACTGACGGCTACTATCAGAGAGATGCCGGGCGCGCAACCCGACTCTCGCACTCTCTGAAGCTCCGTACTGTCCGTGCCAGGACGGACACCTATAAGTACTCTTTCTTTCCTCGTACCATACCAGAGTGGAACCACCTTCCAGAAGAAGTCGTCACTGCTGAATCCTCAGACGACTTCAAGTCCACTCTGCCCTGCTCTCACTAAATCTTGATTGCTTTCTTCCACTAACAAACTATCCCCCTAGAGACTCAACTTAGGCTTATTCTTCTACCCCCCTAACAACTATGACGCATGCATGGCAATAATGCTCTGATTAGAGCGTCGCCATTACTAAAGAGATAGAGATAGA
>PIVW01000684.1 GCA_003353825.1 Chloroflexota bacterium | reverse complement strand
GAACCGAAACTTGGTTCCAGCGCCTCTATCTGGATCTGTGAGGCTACCGTCTTTTTGCCTAAATCTGAGCACACTATATATGGGCCTGTCACGCGAAATCCCAAAGAGCCTGTATGTGATAGATGTCGGACCTGGTTAGACATCTGCTAACTTTTCTGCTCCAATGAGGCCACGGGCAGCGCTGATCTGCTGTAGTACGGCCGCTTTCGCCGTTCCCCCCACCGCCGCGCGTTGCTCCACCGACCGTTCGAAATCCCATACAGCCAGAGCATCAGCAGTGAAGGTGGGGTGCAGGCGTTGCAGCGTTTGTAGGTCCAAATCGCTGAGCGAACACTGGCGGTATTCGGCCTCACGCACAACTTCGCCCACGATATGGTGGCTTTGGCGGAAGGGGATACCTTGATTCACCAACCACTCTGCCAGATCGGTTGCTAGCATAAAATCGTCCATCGCTTCGGCCATGCGTTTCGGAACGGGTTGCAGGGTGGCGATAGCGCCGGTCAGCACGGGCAGCGCCACAGCCAGAGTGTCGATGGTATCAAAAAGGGGTTCTTTATCCTCTTGCAAATCCTTGTTGTAAGTGGAAGGCAGACCCTTGAGTGTTATCAGCAGCCCTGTCAGATTGCCAATCAATCGCCCTGTCTTGCCGCGTGCCAATTCAAAGGAGTCGGGGTTTTTTTTCTGCGGCATGATACTGGACCCGGTGCTGTAAGCATCAGCCAATGTGAGAAAACCAAGTTTGGGATTGGAGTAAAGGATGACATCCTCACTCAATCTGCTGAGGTGAATCCCAACCAGAGCTGCCCAAAAAAGGAACTCCGCCACAAAATCCCGGTCACTGACGATATCCATACTGTTCATGCTGATATTGCTGAAGTCCAAACGATCTGCCAGTGCTCTGCGGTCGATGTTCAGTGGCGTGCCTGCCAACGCACCTGCCCCCAACGGCAGTACATCGACCCGCCTTCTCAGGTCTTCGATGCGACCCCAATCACGTTGGAACATCCAGAAATAGCTCATCAGCCAATGCGAAAATCGTAGCGGTTGGGCGGGTTGGAAGTGCGTGTACCCAGGCATGATCAAGTCGATATGTCGTTCGGCTAGTTCGACCACCGCCAGTTGCAGATCATTCAGATAGCTCTCCAGCGTGTCGATCATTTCCTTTAGGTACATGCGCAGGTCGGTGGCAACCTGATCGTTGCGGCTACGTCCGGTGTGGAGCTTCCCTGCTGCCGGTCCCACGATCTCCGTCAGGTGACGCTCTACCGCAGTGTGGATGTCTTCATCCTCGGGCAAGATGTGAAACTGTCCGCCAGCCCACTCTTCCTGCACACGCTCAAGCCCACGGAGGATGGTATCGCGTTCTATCTCGGTTAGGATGCCAGCCTCAAAGATAGCATGGGCATAAGCCTGCGAACCAAGGATATCTGCTTTCCACAAACGGGCGTCAAAGCCGATAGAATTGTTGAAACGGGACATGAGGGGATCGGTTCCACCTTCGAATCTTCCCCCCCAGAGTCTTCCTGCCAATTTCGATTCTCCTGTTTACTCGACCCGGCTGGCCTCATTTAGAGCATCCATCTCTTCCTCTGTCAGGTGTAAACCCACCGCCCCCAGGCTTTCGCCCAGTTGCTCGACCGAGTTGGCGCCGATGATGGGAGATGTAATCACAGGTTGAGCTAGCTGCCAGGCCAGGGCGATCTGTGTGGGCGTAACGCCGCGTCCCTCTGCGATCTTTTCGATGGCATACAACGTGCGCCAGCCACGATCATTAAAATACTGCTTGACTCCGCCCAAACGAGCCGAATCAGGTGGTGGGGCATCCGCCTGATATTTTCCGGTCAGAAAACCACCGGCCAGAGGGCTGTAGGGGATGACGCCAATCCCTTCGCTCAGACAAAGGTCTTTGAGACCAGACTCGAATTCCTGACGGTGGACAAGGCTGTAATGGGGTTGCAGGCTATCATAGCGGGCCAGCTTAAGGGTGTCGCTAATCCACAATGATTTCATCAGGCGCCAGGCGGCGATGTTGGAGCAGCCGAGATAACGCACTTTGCCCTGTCGCACCAAGTCATCCAAAGCTTGCAATGTCTCATCGACAGGCGTTTCGAGATCATCCCAATGGATCTGATAGAGGTCGATATAGTCGATGTCGAGACGGCGAAGGCTGTCTTCAACTGCTTTCATGATATGCGCTCGGCTGAGCCCTTCTCCGTTGGGGCCTTCCCACATACGCCCACGTACTTTTGTCGCTAAGACAATATCGTGCCGGTTGTTTCGAGCCTTCATCCAGCGCCCGATGATCTCTTCTGATACCCCACCGTCATTGTCATCCGCCCAGAAGGAGTAAACATCGGCCGTGTCGATGAAGTTCCCTCCGGCGTCTATAAATGCGTCCATTACCTCACCGGAGGTGCGGGCGTCGGCGGTCCAGCCCCATTGCATGGTGCCGAGACAGAGTTCTGATACTTTAAGGCCGGTACGGCCTAGATTTCGGTAGTTCATAGGTCACAATGATTTCGTTAGAGTGTCGGTTGGAATGTATACGATATTCTATCATATGGCGACAAACCGAGAGGTATGCCAGCTTGTCCGATTCGGCGGTGTCGCACCCGATCCGGCGATCAGGCACTTCACTGACGAATCCATCAACACCCCTCTGCATATTCTGAATTTACCCTTCATAAATTGTTTCTGGTGGATACTATTAAAGCCAAAGAAGCAGTAAACCGCAGATTGCGC
>PIVW01000160.1 GCA_003353825.1 Chloroflexota bacterium | reverse complement strand
GCCAGTCTTTGTCTTCAACCACTTATCTCGCAATTGGCGACCGGTGTACTTCAGGAAGACATCGCCCAGCGTGGGTTTAGCAAGGGAAATATCTTCGACATGAAAGCCTGCCGCCTGCGAGGTCTTGACGATCTCGATAAGGCGACCCGAGCCCGAACCAACACTGATCTGAATAACTTCATCGGCGGTATCGACACCCTGCACAAAAGCCAATTTCTGAAGCTGAACGACAAAAGCTTCCCTATTTCCTTGACCATCAACATAGAAAATATCAGCGCCCATCTGATCGATCAATTCTCTGGGCGTGCCTTCTACCACTATTTTGCCATGATCGATGACCGCCACACGATCTGCCAAGGCTTCCGCTTCATCCATGTAATGTGTGGTCAAAAGCAGGGTCATTTCGGTGTTTTCTTTTAGGTTGCGAATATAGTCCCAGATATTCGCCCGGTTTTGCGGATCAAGACCCTGTGTTGGCTCATCCAAAAAGAGGACATCTGGTTCTGTCATCAACCCACGCGCCAGTTCCAAACGTCGTTTCATGCCTCCCGAATAGGTATTGGTTCGCCTATCAGCGGCCTCTTCCAACTCCACCAGTGCCAGAAGCTCATCTATCTTTGCCTGTCGTTTGGCTTTGTTCATGCTGTATAGACGCCCATGAAAATCGAGTGATTCCCGACCGGTAAGATCGGGGTCCAGGACGATCTCCTGAAAGGTCACGCCAATTTGGCTGCGCACTTCCTTGGCCTGGGTGACGATGTCGTAACCGGCCACTGTAGCGGATCCCCGGGTCGGTTCCAACAAGGTGGTGAGCATCGACATCGTGGTGGTTTTGCCGGCGCCGTTAGGGCCTAGCAGGGCGTAAATGCTGTTCTTCTCGATGGCGATGTCAATGCCATCTACTGCCAGCACTTCCTCGCTGTAGCGTTTGACCAACCCTTTGGTTTCGATTGCCAAAGTGTGACTCCTTTGATTCATAACTAGATATCTCCTTCTTTGCTGGTTCAAGTTTCTTATGTGTCAAAATTGTGAGAGTTCGAGATGGATACGCTCTTCTGAAACGCTGGCGATCACCTCATCCAACCATGCCAGTTCCGTCTCAAGGTGGCGAATCTGATGTAATTGGACAAGATCGTGCAGGTCACTGATTGCCGGCAGAGGATGCATAGCATGCTGGAAGGATTTGACGATCTCTCGACGTTGTTGCAGTAATGCCATTCTCTCGTCCTCGGACAATGCGTTCATAAATAGCAAGCTTACATTACCTTGATACTCAATTGGCGAATAAGCGCCCAGATTGTCTCTCAGGAGCTTCATAAAGGCGAGATCTCCAGCAGCCGTGAGCGAGTAAACGCGTCTTGTCGGATAATTACCCTCTTTATGCGTGACACAGGTGAGCCAACCATCCCCTACCATGGCATTGAGTAGCTTATACATCGTTGGTTTTTTGAGTGTGAAACCTGCCTGGATATGGCTATCGATCATCTCGTTGAGCTGGTAGCCATGCATGTCCTGCATTCGTAACATGCCGAGTAATAGTAGTTTCCGTTCCATGATCTGGCCTTCCATCGATTTAGTGCAAAACTAGTGTCCGCAGAACTAGTCACCTATAACTAGTTACTTGTGAATAGTATACCTGTTGATGGATCGATTGTCAACCCCCAAAACCTTAAACCACAAATAGGCTAGCAGTTTGTAGAAAGCGCTTTAACGCTTTGTGCTCCTGTAACGACGATGAATGAAGCTGCTTTGAGTTAGGTCATCGGCAGAGAAGATGATAAATGAATAGGAAAAGTCGTTCCATTGCAGGCACAAGCGGCAACACAGTTCATGCACATCGTGCATTCACTAGGGTCGCTGGCGTATCCCTTTTCAAGATCGATAGTCCCGGTCGGACAAACAAGGGCGCAAGCACTACACTGTGTGCAACTGGCATCGACTTCCCGGCGAACTATTGCGCCTTTACTTAATAAACCCAGTAAACCGCCCAAAGGACAGAGATAGCGACACCAGAAGCGAGGGGCAAATAGATTCAGTAGAATGATCGTTAGAAACAGGGCCGCAAAAAAGAGGGGGTACCGTGTAAATCCAGGTTCGTGTGAGAAGACTGCTGGCCGGATCAATATATCAAAACTGATGATAGTTTCCCTGAACATAGGCGCCCGAATTAAGAGCCGCTCCATGCCAAATACCAGATGGTCAAGGGCCGGCCAGATACTGGTTGAAAGCGTGCGAAATATAATGGTGATGGGATCGAAAATCAGCAGTGTGAGATTTCCCAGCAGGGCCGCCAATAGGACTACGATCAGCAGGACATACTTGCCACTTCGCAGGGTATCAGATGGTAGTGGGCGTTTGCCACGCAAATGGCGCAATGAGAAGATATCAAGGACCGTCCCCAGGGGACACAACCAGCCACACCATGCTCGACCGAAAACCAAGGTCAATACGACAGTTACAAGGGCAAGTGCCGCACCAAGCAGCAAAACGCCCCCAGCAATAGTCTGTGCCAACATGAGCAGGGGATCAAGTCGCATGGGGACATTGACAAGACTCGCCGGCCATCCACCCTGCCGTGACCCTAGGAATAGTAGTAAAAAGATCATCAGCGACAGACCTTGGATGGCTTTCCTCAACGTCACCCAGCGCCGGCGATTCCATGCCCACCTGGCTCTAGCTGCCAACGTCGATCTCCTCGATGCGCAGATCTTTGAGATCGCTTCGTCCCAAGCCCATTGCCGTGCCCGCCCGCACATAAGCCAGATCATCGGGCTGTAAATCGAACAACGTTGCTGCATAGCTATCGGCGGCTACGATATCTGTGCTGGCGATAATAGTATCCATTTGTTTGACATCATCGAGACTGCCGCCGGTTGGCCCGTGATTCATGAGCATGCGCACAGCATCCACAACGGTGAGTGTGGGCCGAACTCGACTGTTAATATCTGCCAAGCGTTGTCCAAGGTTGCTATGAAGCGCAGAGCGGTTGGTTATCACACCCATTAAGTTTTTCATGCCCAGCGTTAAGCCGGCAAGGTGATGATGCTTAGCGATTGGTACATTGATGACCACGTCGGCCTTGAGTATGTCATCGTAGATCTGCCAACGTTGCAAATCTACGCCCTGAGGGATATCTGTCTCGATATAGCCCAGCGCGCTCATCGACACCATGTCACCCCCGGCCTGATTCACCTGCTCCTTGATGCCAGTGCGAATGTAGGCTTCTTCAATACTACCGCCAAAGGGGCTATCCATGACCCGAACGCGCTTCGCTCCTGCCTCTCTACACAGTTATACCAATGCAGCCACCACCCAAGGATTCGTGGTCGTTGCATATTCGTAACTGTGGTAGCTGTGACAGATGTTAGGCTTGACGATCACGTCATCGCCAGCACTTACAAATCTCTCTATACCGCCCAACGCCAGCAAAGCCCGGTGCACCATACCCACTGAGCAGGCCACTTGCGCTCAACGCACCGATGCCCGTCGTTCCCAACAAACGTAAGAAATCCCGACGCGTAAGATCGTCCATGATCGCACCTCATTTCATTTGAGTGACAAATAGGATCGATTGTTGAAAACAACTATATCAGGCTTCAGCGCACCTGGCCATGATCCGCGTCATATGCTCAAATCTCAGTAGCTTCTCAAGAATCTGCTTCGCCGCTACCTGAAATTAGACCTTGACATGCCGTTGATCCTAGGCTATACTCAGCTTAGTTAATTAACTTAACTTACTTGGTGACTCTGGACAATCGATGCTGGCACACCAGAAAGCAACCAAAGCGCAAACCAAAGAACACAACAAGCGGCTGATCCTGACAACGATCTATGACGAAAGAGAGATCAGCCGTGCTGCTGTATCTCGATCAACCGCTTTGACCCGCCCCACGGTTTCCACGATTGTCGCCGAACTGATAGAGGAGGGGTTGGTAGCCGAGGTAGGGGTCACACCTTCTGGCGGTGGCAAACCGGCGACGCTGCTTAGCGTTGTGGATGACGCCCGTCAGATCATCGGCATCGATCTGGCGAACAGCGAATTTCGTGGTGCAGTCATCAACCTACGGGGGGAGATCCAACATCACAGCAGCGAACCCATTCTTGAACGAGATGGTAAGGCTGCCCTGGCTTTGGTGCACAAACTGCTTGAGGAACTGCTGGCGCTGGCAAATAAACCCCTCCTAGGCATCGGCATTGGCACGCCCGGCCTGATGGACGCCGACCACGGCGTGGTACGCACAGCTGTCAATCTCGATTGGCAAAACTTGCCGCTGGCCGACATCTTGACAGAGCGCTATAGCTTGCCCACCTATATCGCCAATGATGGTCAGGTCGCCGCTTTGGCTGAGTACACATTCGGTGAACGGCGAGATACAGAGAATCTGGTGGTGTTGAAGGTAGGGCGCGGGATCGGTTCCGGCATAATCATCGGTGGTAGCCTTTATTATGGCGATGATTTCGGCGCTGGGGAGATAGGCCATTTCAAGGTGGTCGAGGGCGGCGAACCCTGTCGCTGCGGGAATTTCGGATGTTTGGAGACGATCTCCAGTACCCGTGCTATTGTGCGCCAGGCACGCATGATTGCAACCAGTTCACCGCAATCGCTCCTGAACGATCTGGCCAGCTCACCCTCTGACATCAACACCGAAACCGTGTTGAGCGCCGTGATATCAGGCGATCCTGCGCTTGAAAATGTCTTGAATAATGCCGGTAAATACCTGGGCCTATCCGTGGCAGGTTTGGTCAGTATTCTCAATATTCGGCATGTGGTCATCGCCGGTAGCGCCGCCCGTTTTGGCGATGCTCTGGTTCAGCCGTTGCTTCAGGAGATGAGGCGGAGAGCGCTGCCACCCTTGGCCGAGCATACTGTTGTGACCACTAGTTCCCTCGGTACTGATACCGTCATTCTCGGCGCGGCCGCCCTGGTGTTAGCCAATGAACTCGAACTGGTCAGATGAATTCAAAACGCTCACGATCAAACATATCAGCCAATTACCTTTGAGGTAAACCGCATGTCTTTACAACGTATCGCTCCGAACATTACACCTCCTCTCGATCCGGACTATAAGCCTGCCGTTCTCGCCAATCGCTCGTTTCGGCAGGCGGTCGTAGAAGCGGGTGGGGGATCAGCGCTCATCTTCGGCCTGGAACGCGCCGATGGCTCTGTCTCACGTTTTGAAACGGCCGTCTTCTCCGGCGATCACCGACGTGCTGAAGAAAACCTCTACTATGCGGAACGACTACTCAAATTCCTGCTCTGGCAACGTGGTGGGGGCAAAGTCTACATCGGCGGCTCCACCGCCATCGGGGAGTATCTAAAAAGGGTCTATTCGTCACAAGGCGATCGCGCCTTTGACTATCATTTCATGGGGGAGAAAGTCTATCTGACACCCTTTGAAATCGTGGCATGCAGTGCCGAAGAAGTACCACCTCGCAACGAGAGCGGGCAGGCGCTGGGCAGGCATCTGAGTGGCTATCGCATCGGTTTTGATTTGGGCGCTTCAGATGTCAAGGTCTCAGCCGTAGTTGATGGCACAGCCATTTACAGCAATGAGATCGTTTGGGAGCCTGTGATTCAGACCGATCCGGCCTACCATTACCAACGTGTAACCGCAGCCCTGAAAGAAGCTGCGGCCCAAATGCCTCAAGTCGATGCCATCGGTGGTAGCTCAGCCGGTGTCTATGTCAACAACCAGCCACGTGTTGCCTCTCTGTTTCGCGGCATCCCCGACGATTGTTTCGACGCCATCCGCACCATGTTTCTACGTATCCGCGACGAATACGCTGTGCCGCTGGAAGTCGTCAATGATGGTGAAGTGACAGCCTTGGCCGGATCTATGTCGTTGGAAGACAACGGCATCCTTGGTGTGGCCATGGGATCCAGTGAGGCGGCCGGGTATGTGAACATGAACGGGAACATCACCGGTTGGTTGAACGAGTTAGCCTTCGCACCGGTGGATTATAATCCCGAGGCCCCGGTGGATGAATGGTCGGGCGACAAGGGGGTGGGGGCGCTTTACTTCTCACAACAATGTGTGTTCCGTCTGGCTCCCAAGGTTGGGATCGAAGCGGTAGGTGAGACCAAGGCAGCTAAACTAAAATCCGTACAGAGCTACCTTGAATCTGGCCATGAAGGTGCTCGTCAGATCTGGGAGAGCATTGGCATCTACCTCGGCTACACCCTGGCCCACTATGCCGATTTTTACGATCTCAGGCATGTGCTAGTCCTCGGCCGCGTGACCTCAGGCAGGGGTGGCCCCCTCATCCTGGACAATGCCAAAAAGGTACTTGCCGCCGAATTCCCTGAACTTTCGCACATCAACATTCAACTTCCCGACGAGAAAAGCCGCCGTGTGGGTCAGTCCATCGCCGCCGCCAGCCTGCCGGACCTACAATCAGCAGACATCAATTGACAGACAACAGACAACAGAACAGCTCCCTCCTTCTTTCTCACACATTGCTTCATCCCGCCACCCATGAACTTCCACATTCCCACCTCTCAACTCTACATCCCTGATGGTCTATCTGAAGCTGAAGCCCTGGCGCGCACCACGCACATGGGTATTGGCTCACACCAAGATGACCTGGAGATTATGGCCATCGATGGCATCCTGGCTTGCTATGGCCGTACCGACAAATGGTTCAGCGGTGTAATCATCAGCGATGGCCGAGGTTGCTCCCGTGCTGGCATATACGCTGACTTTAGCGACGACCAGATGTACGAAGTGCGTAACCAGGAGCAGAAAAAAGCCGCCTTTGTGGGCGAATACGCGGCCCAGGCGCTCCTCGATTATCCTAGCTGGGCGCTTAAAGAGGGTAAAAATATGACCCCGACCGAAGATATCGCCCAGCTGATCGATGCCGCCCGGCCGGAGATCATTTACACCCACAATTTCGCCGATAAACATGATACCCATGTCGGCGTCGCCACCAAAGTGGTTCAAGCCATCCGCAGTCTGCCTCCCGCATCCCGCCCCAATAAACTGTACGGCTGTGAAGTCTGGCGGGATCTGGATTGGATGGTCGATACGCATAAAGTGGCCTTCGACACAAGCGAGTTCGAAGGTCTACAAATGGCGCTGGTAGGCTTATTCGATTCACAGGTAACCGGCGGCAAACGCTACGACCTGGCCACCATGGGCCGGCGCAGGGCCAATGCCACCTATTTCGATTCTCATGCCAGCGATATCATGACCGGTCTCAATTTCGGTATGGATCTGACACCGCTGATCGAGAATACAACGACTGACATCGAGACCTTCATTCTTACACACATCAATCGCTTCGAAGTAGATGTGCAGGACCGCATCAAGCGGATGCAACCCTGAGACAGTTTCACGGAGGTATACAATCCCATTAGACCCCATGCAGCATCAACTGATTACCAACTCACCAAATCCCACTCACTCTGAGGAGAAACCAAACTCATGAAAAAACAACGATGGATCGCCTTATCGATACTGGCCATTTTTGTGCTTGTATTGGCAGCATGCGGTGGCGGCGAAGAAGAGCCAACTGCCGTCCCTGAACCTGCCGCAACCGAAGCGCCGGCGCCCGAACCCACTGAAGCGCCGGTAGAAGAGCCAGCAGAAGAACCTGTCGAGGAACCCGCCGAAGCGCCGGCAATGGAATCAACCGGTCTGGAACATTTGGATCGAGCCAACGCCGGTGAATTCGCCGACAGCGTCGTTACCTTGCTCGGTGTCATGACTGAAGAAGATGGTAGCAAGATGGAGAAGGCAGTCGAACCTTTCGAAGCCGCCACCGGTATCGATGTGCAATACACCGGCACCAAGGAATTCGAGGCTCTGATCAACACCCAGGTCGATGCCGGCAATCCTCCTGACATCGCCGACATGCCGCAACCCGGCCTGTGGGCCAGCTTCGCCCGCCAGGGCAAGGTGGTTGATGTCAACTCCTTCATGAACACCGACAAGCTCCAAGAAAACTACAACCAGGACTGGTTGGATATGGCCACCATGCCCGGCCTCGATGGCGAAGACATCATGGCCGGTGTCTGGCATCGCACCGCAGGCAAGAGCTTTGTCTGGTATCCCAAAGCCCGCTTCGATGAGGCTGGCTACGAAGTGCCCACCACCTGGGAAGAACTGCTTGAACTCACCCAGACCATCGCCGACGACGGTGATCCCGCCTGGTGCATCGGCATCGAATCGAGCGCCGCCACCGGCTGGGTGGCCACCGACTGGATCGAGAACATCATGTTGCGCACCACCTCACCCGAGAACTACGACCGGTGGGTGGCCGGCGAGTTGCCCTTCAGTTCACCTGAGGTCAAGAATGCAGCCGAAACCATGGCCGAAATCTGGTTGAATCCCGACTACGTCTATGGCGGCACCGATAGCATCGTCTCTATCTTCATCGGCGATTCACCCGTGCCCATGTTTGCAGATCCCCCCGGATGCTGGCTGCACATTCAGGCTCCCTGGATCACCGGCTTCTTCGGCGAAGGTCTTGAGTCGGGTGTAGACTACGACTTTTTCACCCTGCCCGGCATCGACCCGGCCAACGGCGTGCCCGTCCTCATCGCCGGTGACGGTATGGCCATGTTCAATGATCGCCCAGAAGTACGAGCGCTGATGGAATACTTCGCCACAGGCGCCGGCGTGGAACAGTGGGTCAAGGCTGGCGGCGCCATCTCACCTCATAACGACTCCAGCCTCGACTGGTACACCACCGATATCGACCGTGGCGTAGCCGAGGCTATTCTGAACGCAGAGATCGTGCGCTTCGACGCCTCCGACCTCATGCCTGGCGAAGTCGGTACCGGCTCCTTTTGGAAAGGCATGACCGACTGGATCTCCGGTTCCATCGACCTCGATACCGCTCTCAGCGAAATCGACGCCTCCTGGCCCCAACAATAGTGCCGGATAAACCTTTCACTTACTAGTTCCAACAACATCCCCAGTTGCGTGAGATTGCAACTGGGGATGCTGACGTTAGGATCAAAGAGATATGGCCACAGCCCCAATGACATCTGAGCATTTGTTAGTCCCTCAGCCCCGCCATCTCACCATGTCCGGGGGAGCCTTCACTTTGAGAGATGGCCAACTCATCGTGATCAACACAGCGGCCCCGCACTCTCTCAGCAACAGTGCGAAGCGATTACAAGAAAAACTAGCCGGGAATGTCGGCGTCAGTTGGCAGGTCGTGGCCAACAGTGCCGTCCCCCAGGATTTGATTGGCGTGCGTCTGAATCAGGTTCCAGGCTCGACCTACCATCCCCAGGGCTATGAGCTGACCATCACCGCAAGCGTCATCGACATCGTGGCAGCCACTGCGGTTGGTCTCCATTACGGCTGTCTGACTTTATGTCAGTTATTGCAGCAGTATGAACGAGAGCTTCCTCTGTTACACATCGAGGACTGGCCAGATTACCCTAACCGCGGCGTTATGCTCGATATCAGCCGTGACAAAGTGCCTACCATGGAGACGCTGTACGGTTTAGTGGATAAACTGGCGGCCTGGAAGATCAATCAAATCCAACTATATACCGAACATACGTTTGCCTATCAAAAGCACCCAATCGTGTGGGAGAAAGCCTCACCCATGACCGGAGAGGAGATTCTGGCGTTGAATGCTTACTGCCGGGATCGTTTCATCGAACTGGTACCCAACCAAAATACCTTTGGCCACATGTATCGCTGGTTACGACACCCTGAATATCTACCCTTGGCCGAAGTGATTGAAGGCGCTCAAACCCCTTGGGGTATATACTGGAAAGGCCCCTACTCGCTATCTCCGGCGAACCCCGGCAGCCTTGATCTGCTGCGCGACATGCTGGACGAACTGTTACCTCATTACAGCAGCAGTCAGGTGAATGTGGGCTGTGACGAAACCTTTGATCTGGGCAAGGGTAGGAGCAAGGAACGGGTCGAGAAAGAGGGGGTTGGGCGGGTGTATCTGGATTTCTTGCTGAAGATCTATCGTGAGGTGAGCGCGCGTGGCCACACCATGCAGTATTGGAGCGACATCATCATGGAGCATCCCGATCTCGTCCCTGATTTGCCAAGAGATGCCATTGCTATGGAATGGGGCTACGAAGCCGATCATCCCTTCGATGACCATGGGACTCTGTTCGCAGCCTCGGGCATACCTTTTTATGTCTGCCCCGGCACGTCATCCTGGCGAACCCTTGGCGGCCGCAGCGATAACGCTATAGAGAATCTGCGTAATGCCGCACTAAATGGCTTGAAGCATGGCGCCGTGGGCTATCTCAATACCGATTGGGGTGATAATGGGCACTGGCAGCCATTACCCGTAAGCTATCTGGGTTTTCTATATGGTGCTGCTTTGTCCTGGGGATATGATGCCAATCTGGATCTTGACATCGCGTCCGCGCTCGATCAGTATGTTTTTCAAGATCATAGCGCACAGATGGGTCAGTTCACCTATGAACTGGGGAATGTGTATCAAATACCCGGCATACTCTTCCCCAACAGTTCGCTGCTATTCAGCGCTCTACAAACAACGCCAGACGCAATTCTCAGTAACCTGGCCGAAAAGGGTAATCCCACCGATCTAGCTGCCCCACTGCAAGTCACCCTTGACCAAATCGAACAACTGTGGGATGGATTCGCTAAAGCAGACATGCACTGTCTTGATGCGGCCCTTGTGAATCGGGAATTCGTTTGGATATGCAATATGCTAAAACACGCATGCCACCGCCTTCTCTGGGTAATCGACGGCGCACCTGGCAACAGGCGGCAAACCCTGTTCGACGAATCGGAACAATTCATCGCAGACTATGAAGTCATCTGGCATAAGCGCAATCGCCCTGGCGGATTTGTCGACAGTATTGGCAGGATGGAGCGCATGAAACAGGATTATGTGGCCGAGAGCGGGTGAAAGGCTCATGACCGACATGCTCGTCAAGCTCTACGAACTCCCAGCTCTGGCATCGGTGCTTGAACAGCAGCGAGTGAAGGGCATCGATATTCGGCGTCCTATGCCTGCTGAGAAACCCTTTGTCCTCAAGTGGATAACGGATCACTTCTACCCGCATTGGATGGGCGAGTGTGATGTCGCTTTTGCCCGGCAACCTATCTCCTGTTTCATTGCGGTCGAGCGGGACAACATGCTCGGTTTCGCCTGCTACGATGCAACCTGCGCTAATTTCTTTGGCCCCACCGGCGTCGATCGGCCCCAACGTGGACGCGGTATTGGCAAGGCATTGCTACTTGCTTGCCTGCACGCCATGGCCGATCAAGGCTACGCTTATGGTATCATTGGCGGTGTCGGTAGGACTGCACTTCAACTGGGAGTAGGACACCATCGTTGAATGAGGCGTAAAGCCTCTAGCGATGGCCGCCCTCGTTGCTTGTGGGGCCGCCACTGCGGCGGAGGAACTTTG
>PIVW01001408.1 GCA_003353825.1 Chloroflexota bacterium | reverse complement strand
AAAACGGTAAGGATAGACCTGCTTGCAGGGAAATATTCCGTTCTTCTCCGGGTTAAGCGACACCTCCGGGTGAGGGATCTGAATGGCGACGGGATCAACGATGACCTCATTGCAGTCGATCTGGCAGGTGGCCGGGAGGAACATCGGGAACTTTCGGGGTTCAACCCATACATCATTCGCGTCGGGTACGTGTCAAGCGTCGGGGGCGTTTCAAAGGGCTGCGGGAAGGACACTCATTCCTTCGAGGTCTCGGCGTCTTTGTTAGACAGCACCATGACCACAGACGACGTGTCAACGTTCTGCCGTGTCAATGGGGACGCCCTAAATATAACGGAGTCCATTACCTGCCACTTCGAGAGCTCTGCAGAAGACATTGACGTTAAGCAGCTGGTTTCCGACCTCAACCTGTGGATTGATGCTTCGATTGCTAATATCCCGGATAACGCCCAAACGGTGATTGAAGCATATGCCGGCAAAGGGCCCCCGCAGCGTCACAAGTCTGATTACTGCAACGAATGTTATCCAACCAGCGGCGAACCGGGGGCGCCGGGCTACGCGGCTACTGCCGTGACGTTGGATGAGCTTGATCTACTTTCTATTTATGTCGGTCAGAATGGCAAAGCTGATACCTTTGGGGCCGGGTCTGCGTCACTCGTCTCTTCAA
>PIVW01000159.1 GCA_003353825.1 Chloroflexota bacterium | reverse complement strand
ACGGATGGCCGGATACCAGCAGGCGTTGGCAGAGGCGCGAATTCCCTTCGAGCCGGGGCGTGTCAGCTATGGTGATTTCACCGAATCGAGCGGCGCACGAGCGGTCGTAGAACTCTTCGATTCTTCGACACCACCTGAGGCTATCTTTGCACTGAATGACCGCATGGCCATTGGCGCTATTCAGAAGCTGCGACGCCTGGGCTACAGAATACCTGAAGATGTTGCGGTTGTCGGTTTCGACGATATCCCTGCTGCGGCAATGTTTGAACCGGCCTTGACTACTGTGCGACAACCTGCCATCGAGATGGGAAAGACAGCAGCGCGTATGCTTTTTGGCCTCATCGAAGGCAAGATCGAACGTTATCCAGAGGCGATCCTGCCGGCTCTACTAATTATCCGTGAATCATGCGGGGGAAAACGAGAATGATCCATTTTGGCTGCAATTACTACCCCGAACAATGGGCGCAATGGTTGGATGAAGGGGAGGCCCGCTGGAAAATCGATGCCGAAATGATGGCAGAGGCAGGATTTAATACCGTACGCCTGGCCGAATTCGCCTGGGCAATGTTTGAAGAAGAAGCTGACGACTATCGCTTTGATTGGCTGGACCGGGCCATTGATATCTTACATCAGCAGGGTTTGTCTATCGTGCTGGGTACGCCCACCCCGGTTCCACCTCCCTGGCTTCTCAGCACCTATCCCGATCTCACACAGATCGATGCCAATGGGCGGCGTCAAGGTCCGGGCACCCGCCGGGAAGCGTGCGCCAATCATCCCAGCTACCAGAATCGCAGCCGCTTGATCGTCGAACATATGGCACAGCATTACGCTAAACATTCGGCGGTTATTGGTTGGCAGACTGACAACGAATTTGGCTGCAACGACAGTGCCCGCTGTTATTGTGACTATTGTAAACAGGCTTTCAGGACCTGGGTAGAGAATCGTTATGGGGATATCGATTGCCTGAATCGGGCATGGGGCGGTGCGTTTTGGGGTGAAATCTACCAAAATTGGTCACAGATCCCCCTTCCATCGCGCTCTCGTGCGCGCCGTAACCCCGGCCATATTCTTGATTTTTACCGATTTAGTAGCGATACCTGGCGCAACTATCAGAAGCAGCAGATCGATATCTTGCGTCACACCTGTCCGGATCATTTTGTCACACACAATATGATGGGCTTTTCCCCCCATCTAAACTACTTTGATCTCGGCGAACACCTGGATTTTGTGAGCTGGGATAACTACCATCACCATGGTTCGACCCCAGCGAGTGTCGCTGCTGCGCACGACCACATGTGGGGCATTCGCAAACGTAATTTCTGGGTCATGGAACAGCAAGTAGGGCAACTCAGTTGGGATGCCTTCAATCCACTGCCCCCACCTAATTTTGTGCGCCTGAAAACATACCAGAGCCTGGCGCATGGCGCCGATGGCATCCTCTATTTTCGTTGGCGACAAGCTTTGGCTGGGGCAGAACAATACGCCTGTGGATTATTGGACCATGCCGGGCGCTCAACTCGCGGATATGAGGAGGCGAAGAAGATAGGAAATGAACTGCACAAGCTGTCGCCAATTTTGCAGAATACGCAGCCTCGGTCTCAAGTCGCCATTCTGCTGGATTACGATAGTCGCTGGGCCATGGAATTGCAGCCGCACAACCCTTATCTGACCTATTCGGTCTCTCAAGAACATACACTAGCCTCGCCTGCACTCTATATGGATGACTTCGATGTCGAGGAAGGGCCCTTTATGACCGGCGCCACTTTTCGCGCCTGGCCTTATCTGGCCCCCTTTGTCGCACTCTGGGAGAAGAATATCTCGGTCGCGATCATCTCACCTGATAGCGACCTAAGTGACTACGCCCTGGTCTGTGCACCCTTCCTTCATATGTTGACCCCTGGCATTGTGGATCATCTCAAAAACTATGTTGAATCTGGAGGGACACTGGTCACCGGGCCGCGCAGCGGTGTCAAGGATGAACACAACCGGCTCATGCCAGAACCCCAACCTGGCCCACTCACCCATCTGGTAGGCGCCCATGTTCGCGAGATCGATTCGCTGGAACCAGACCGGATCAACAATCTCTACTGGCACGACATTCACACGATACACGACACCCAGGTGGCTCTCTGGGCCGAGATACTTGAGCCAGTTGACGCTGAAATCCTGGCATCTTACAGCCATGATTGGTATGCCCGAACAGCCGCTATTACACTCAAACGACATGACGCGGGGCAGGTGATCTATGTGGGATGTATGGGCGGTCCCATCCTCTACAAAACTCTGTTCGACTGGCTATTACCCACCATTGATGTTCATTCGCCGATGCCCTCGGTTGCGGGCGTTGAAGTCTGCGCACGGCATGCAAAAGATGGGCGACGAATCCTGTTCTTACTCAATCATACCGAACACCGACATACGCTATCACTGACCCATCCCATCACCGATCTTTTAACAGACGTCAAGCACGAGAATTTGCTTATACTCGAACCGAGCGACGTCATCGTATTTGAAGGTTAGATACGTAACGCAACAAGTAAATTGCACGCTACCCAAACACCTGGAAAATCGGCAATTACGTACCTAGCTGGGCGTTGCCGTGGGAATTATAATCGTAGCCGGGCCAAAATCAGTCCAACGCCGCCAGCCGGCATTTTTAGCATCCTCTTCGTTACAAAACCATAGGTCGGCTTGGCGGCGCTGATAGAGTTCATCTTCGGGTAATAAAAACATGCGTTCGCCATCTATCCGTGCCTCGAAGCCCTTGATATCACATCCGGGGTGTACATGCTGGCACCCCTGGGTACAGGGCCTGGGCGTCGGCATTGGCGTGGTGGTCGGCGTTGCAGTGGGCAGGTATCTGCCAGAGATCGTTACCCTCTCGGAAACCAATATCTCCTGCCCTACCTGGATGGCTGCCGGATCATCAAGCTCGTTCGCGTCCGCTAGAATCTCGACATCGACGCCATATTTTCTAGCGATTTTCCAGAGCGTGTCCCCTCTCTCAACTCGATGATATAGATAAATAGGGGTTGGCGTTGGCGTAACGGTTGGAGTCAAGTTAGCGGTAGGGGGTATCTCCCGAGACTCGCTGGTGTTGGTAGCCTGGCAGGAACCTATCATAAAGGTCAAGGCCAACAGGACAAGCGATATGGGCAGTAGGGGAAGCTTGCAGGCCATGTCAATAATACCTGGGGATGATGAAGCGACCATCGACCCAACCTGCGATTCCACGCCCAGGTATGACGACCTCATACCAGGAGACACCTTTCACACGTTTTGGACCTTGTTGGATTTCAATGGTGTTACGCGGATAGACTACGCCCACGATCGCGTATTTTGAACCTGGTTTTGAACGAATATACAAGCTTTCCAAACCCGGTTTGATACGCGCACGGCTAGCAACCGGCAGCCCTGCTGATGGCCCTTCTTCACCACTGGCCAGCCGCTTTGGTCTGAGATAGACACCATTGAGCCAGCCAATCTGACCTCTATCCATATTCCTTACTTCAAACCAAGGTGTCGCACCGACCATGCGCGGCCCCTTACGTATGATGATCGTTTCGTCCGGCCCCACTCTTCCCACAGAAACGCTCTCCGAATTGGGCTTGAGACGAAGCTTGATCGTCGGTGCTCTATTAATTAGTTCGGCGTGTGCTCCTGGTAGTAGCTGTCCACTGGCTTCATCTACAATGACTTTTGTCGTCGTTTCCAGAAATTTTACCAATTGCTTTGGCTTTGCCAATGCCGGTTGTTCGACTCTCTTTCGTTTTACAGGACCCGTGTTGCAATCGACAGCCGTTGTCAACGACAGGCCATAGCGCCTGGCCCATTGGCTGGCCGTCGCTCTCTCTGTATCACCTTTGGGAAGTGGGATAAATGCTGACTGCTCGAGAAGAGTTGGCGGTGCTTCACCATGAATGACAGGTAGGCAATAACCTCTCCTTTGTTCGCGCACCCCGCCATTAAGACTGGGTTGACTGACAATACCTATGCGGTTGGCGTCGGTCAAGAAATCATCATACACTTTGCGACAGGTTGCGCTGAATTGGCCACTACGTAACTCACATATCGGAACCTCGTAGATTCCGAAAGGCGCTTTAAAACCTTGTGGCAACTGAACATCCGCATAACCGAGTGTGCGATGCAACCTGGAGTCAGCCCAAACAGCCTCCATAATATCATGCCAGATGGGGGCGGCTGTTTGCGATCCCAGAGCATTACGCAATCTAAATCCATCGCTGTTCCCCACCCAAACACCGACCGCCAGATACGGAGTGTAGCCGACCGTAAGGTTATCCCGATAACCATCTGTGGTTCCTGTTTTTACAGCTGTGGGTTGGCTTGTGGTCAGTGTCGGCGCCGCCCCAAATACCATGCGGCCGCTGCGTCTATCACTCAAGACACTGCTCACCTGATATGCGGCTGCCGGTGATACCGCATATTGTGGAGGTTGTTCTTGGGGTAACTTATATATCACTGCTCCCGCCCCATCGCGAACCTCCCGTATCGGCCGTTCTCGCACATAAGCACCGTTGTTGGCCAATGTTGCAAATGAATGTGTTAACTCCAACAATGTTACTTCATAACCACCAACTGCCAACGAAAGGCCATACTTTTCGAGCGGGTCGCGCCATGAACGGATGCCCAGAGCTGTAGCTGTAGCAAGGACCGGTTCGACACCGACCTCTCGCAATAACTTGACGGCCGATACATTCAGCGAATTGGAAAGTGCCACGCGCAGACGAGCAGGACCGTAATAGCGTCCCGTAATATTCGTAGGTATATACCATCCCCCATTCCCCATAGGGTAACGTACCGGTGTGTCCCAGATCACCGAAGCGGGGCTCCATCCCCGGTCGAAGGCAGTGGCATAAACTATTGGCTTGATCGAGGACCCGGGTTGGCGCGGCCGAACAGCCATGTTGACTTGTCCAGAGATGGACTCATCATAGTAATCCACGCTGCCCACCATGGCCAGGATCTCGCCTGTCTTAGGGTGCATCATAATCACAGCAGCATTGCTGGCATTGTGTTTTGGGCCAATCTGCTCAATTTGTGCTTGAGCAACTGTCTCGGCAATGACTTGATAGCGAAAGTCTAGTGAAGTGTAAACTTGCAGGCCCCGACGCATACCCTCCGGCCCATATCGTTCCAACAACAATTCTCTTACATAATCCACATAGTGGGGAGCACGGATCTCAGGGTATTCTGGCGGCACGAGACGAACGGGTTTACCGACCGCATCGATGCGCTCTTGGCGGGTGATGTGTCCTGTCCGTTCCATGAGATCGAGAACCACCAACTGCCGTTCCCGTGCACTCTCGGGATTTACAAATGGGTCCAAAAAATTGGGGGATTGAGGCAGACCTGCCAATAGTGCGGATTCTTCCAGTGTTAATTCAGACAGTTTCTTATCGAAATATGTCTCGGCTGCGGCCACTACGCCATAGGCCCTATGCCCATAAAAAACGGTGTTAAGATACATCTCAAGGATCTCATCTTTGTCATAAATTTCCTCGAGATCGATAGCCAATACCGCCTCGCGAGTCTTTCGCTGCAAGCTAAGATCATAACGGTCCGCTTCCTCTAGTAAGAGGGCGCGTACCAGTTGCTGAGTAATGGTACTGGCGCCAGATACGATCTCGTCAGCTTGCCAGTTTTGAAAGGCTGCACGCGCCACTGCCGTCCAATCAACACCATCGTGACGATAGAAGTTCTTGTCTTCTGTAGCAATCGTGGCATTAATCAAATCCTGGGGCATTTCGTATAGAGGAATAATGCTTCGCCTGCCCTGATCGGACAACTCATACAACACGTTACCATGACGATCGTAGATACGTGTTGTCTGAAAGGGTGATATCCCCGCCACTTCGGTAATACGTTTGATCGTCAATGCCGTATCCTGTACCCGCTTATCCTCTGCAGAAGGCGCCGCCTCTTGCCCAATAGCCGCCCACGGAATCAGAAGCGAAGCCACCACAAAAACTATAAACAAAACTCGGAGGCTGCTTGAGCGCGTAAATACGTCGAGGTTGGAGGATAACCTGTTGCTCATTGAAAGAAAATCCTGCACCGTGGAACTTACCTTCTTAATATTTTTATCTTGTTGTCAATTATAACACATTTTTGCAAATTGTCTACCCCATGCGGACTTAAAACAATTGGACAGGTTTTCGAACAATTCATCCCACTCGCGGCTTGTATAGTGAATGATCAGGGGTTCTGATGCAAAAGATGGAGTACTGAGGACTAACCATCATTTACATGTATCGTGTGCTGTACCTTAATAGACATATAGATCATCCGTCTCACACATTCAATTCATATTACCACAACGACAGATGCCGCAAAGGATTCGATGACAGAATCGTTTTCAACAGCCGTTGAGCGCAAGGGCCGACCTGGCAAAACTGATATCGAGTGATGCCAATAGCGTTTTGATGAGATATTCCCTGTTGCGATGAGATAGTTACAGCAGAAGGGCGGGCGAAGATATGTCCCCGTGCGAAAATCGAATGCACTCGCTATATTGTTATTCCCCAGAACCACTTCTCCCCGACTGAATTGGCTCACCGGCCACCTACCATAAATCGGCAATTCCGTAGCAAGACGCTATGCGAAAACATCTTTTCCCTCTCAACTATTGTAATCTGCGTACAGTGTAGCATAGGAAGCATCGCTCGGCGCCTAGCACAGGTCGTGAAGCTTCGCCTCAAACCGCTAAGCGAGCGTTTGGTGGCCAGTAGCAAGTAGCGTTGAACGTACTTTTCTTCATGCAACCATTTTTCTTTGCGCTCTCTGCGTCCTGACGGTGAAACAGCTCTTGTCAGGGGAGTGATGGCATAGTTTTTGACTGAGACCATAAGGTCGCGTTACAATGGCGCCCGCACTGACCGACCGGTCGGTAATAACTGCAATCGTGATCATGCGGAGCCGCCATTGACAACCGAAATTGATAACCGCAGACGAAATCGCATTCTGCTTCTCTTGTTCTCCGGCGTCCTCATGGGCGCTCTGGATATCGCCATAGTTGCACCTGCTTTGCCCGCTATACAGGATCATTTTGAGGTAGGCGATCGTGCCCTGACTTGGGTCTTCACGATTTATGTTTTGTTCAATCTTATCGGCACCCCACTCATGGCCAAGCTCTCGGATGCCAGGGGCCGCCGCCCGATCTATGTGCTCGATGTCAGTCTGTTCGCCATCGGTTCGCTGGTGGTGGCGCTTTCACCCTCGTTTGCTGTGCTACTGGCCGGACGAGCGATCCAGGGTCTGGGTGCGGGTGGTATCTTCCCCGTGGCCAGCGCTGTAATCGGCGATACGTTTCCACCGGAAAAACGTGGTGGTGCGTTAGGGTTGATTGGTGCAGTCTTTGGGCTGGCCTTTCTGGTGGGCCCCATCATCGGTGGTATCATCCTCGGCTTTGCTAGCTGGCAATGGCTGTTCGTCATCAATCTCCCCATCGCCATTTTGATCATCATCGCTAGCCTCAGGCTTCTACCCGATACCAAGCCCGCTACCCGTAAACAGTTCGACTGGCCTGGTATGGCGACGATTGCGCTGAGTCTTGCCGCTCTTACATTTGGTATCAATCAGATCAATACCAAGATATTCTTCGATAGTATCACTTCGGTCGCCGTTTGGCCTTTCCTCCTATCAGCCATCATTCTGATCCTCATATTCTGGCAGATAGAAAAGCGAGCGGAAGACCCGATTCTGCGCACCTCGCTTTTCAACTCGCGTCAGATCACCATCACTTACGGCATAGCTCTTGGGGCCGGGCTGGGAGAAGCGGCAGTAGTATTTGTACCATCTCTACTGGTCATCGCCTTTGGCGTCAGCGAATCAACGGCGAGTTACATGCTCCTACCTGCTGTTCTGGCGATGGCCGTGGGCGCTCCCATAGCCGGGCGCATGCTAGATAGATTTGGATCGCGCGTGGTGATATTGTCCGGTTCGATTCTACTCGCACTTGGCATGATCAGTGTAGGCGCTGTGACCATATCTTTGATATCGTTTTATGGGGCGGCCATACTTATAGGCCTTGGCCTGGGCATGTTGTTAGGAGCGCCCTTGCGGTATATCATGCTTGCGGAAGCGCCGAAAAAGGACCGAGCCGCCGCCCAAGGTGCGCTATCGTTGTCAACCTCAACCGGCCAGTTGGTGGGAGGCGCCATGGTTGGCGCTGTCGCAGCATCCTTGGGGGGTGGGATACTCGGCTATCAACGATCCTATCTCGTAGTCGGTGTGGTCGCCCTGGCCTTGGCATTGCTCGCCCTCGGCCTCAATAGCCGCCAGGTCGAACTCGAAACCGCTCGCCGTAACGAAGCGACCCAGTCCGCAGAAACAGTCTAGTACGCAACACGCAACAACATATTCTAACAGACCCCTTACCCCGCACCTATCTTTTATCGGCCATCCGGAGGACATCAAACACATGTATGAATTTACACTTGGACTACACAACATTTTACGTTGGGTCATCGTAGTCATAGCGCTTTTCACCATCATCCGTGCATTCATCGGCTGGTTCGGTAAAAAAGATTGGCAAGATTTGGATGACAAACTAGGGATGTATTACACCATCGGCCTGGATATCCAACTTGTGCTAGGGCTCATACTCTACTTTGTGCTCAGCCCGATTACCACCTCGAACTTCAGCAATTTCGCCGGCGCTATGGGCGAAAGTGATATCCGTTTCTTCCGGATAGAGCATTTCTTGTTGATGATCATCGCCATCGTTGTCGCTCATATTGGGCGGTCTCGAATCAAGAAAGCTGAAGGCTCACTTTCCAAGCACAAGGGCGCGGCGATTTTCTACACGATATCATTTTTGCTGATATTGGCAGCTATCCCCTGGTGGGCGGACCGCCTTCTACCCTTCTTCGGGTAATCCAAGTTGTCAATTTTCCGTTGAGATTCTAGCGATCGTTCTCAGGTCACGCAGTGAAGATCAGACCCTGTTGGGACAGGTAGCAAGTAGCAGGTCGCAGGTACGAATGTGGTTGTACACAAGATTGGACTTGTCACTTGACCCTGGCGGCCAGGAATAAGACACGGATAGAAAAAAACGCAGATGGAAGACAATAAGGAATCAGTGTTTCATTTAATCTGTGTCTTCCCAAATGATACTCTGCTGTCGACGATATTTTGTCTATGATTTTGCGTAGCACCTATAGTTTTCAGTAGATTCTCATCAGGTTCATCGCACCTGCTATGTCATCGAAAGCACAAGCCGTAGAACAACCACACGCCGGAAAACAGGACGAGACAGCAGAGGAGATCGGTTTTAGTTTCGGACATTCACTGAAACTGGGCAGTTTTCACATCGGCTCCTCTCTTACCGATCTACTAACCTCGGCGATCTGGAATCGGATTCTGATTGTCGATTTGGGTGTAGCTGCATGGCCGGTGACACTATTGACGGCGCTACGGTATTTGCTCTCACCCTTCAGTCTCTGGGTCGGCCATCAGTCAGACACGCATCCGATTTTAGGGAGTCGCCGTACGTCCTATATCTGGTTGGGGCGCGGGCTCATGCTGTTGTCACTGCCGTTACTGACGCTTTCGGTGGCTGAGATCGCTCGGGACACCCGCTCGGTATCTGGTTGGGCCATTGCCGTTGTTTCTTTTCTGATCTACGGTGTTGGAACATTGATCTCCGGGGCGCCCTTCCTGGCGCTTGTGCATGATAGTGCGCCCTATGCCAGACGGGGGCAGGTTATCGCCATCGTCCAGACCTTTTTGGTGGCAAGCTTTGCCTTTGGTGGTTTCCTGTACGGCAAGTTACTGCCAACCTGGAACTACGAAAGATTTATTCAACTCGTTCTCTTTGCAGCGGCAGGAGCGGCATTCTTCTGGATTGTATCGATTTGGGGAGAGGAAAGACGTTCTCACCCCTTGGCGGCGCCCAAACGATCTCTCTCTTTTCGCAAAACATACCGGGGAATTCTGTCCGATACGCGCTTAAGAAGGTATGCCGCTTTCCTGGGCATCTCCGCATTTTTCGCGTTTATGCAAGACCCCATGCTCGAACCCTTTGGTGGCGATGTCTTTGGTTTGGATGTGGGCGATACGACCCTGTTCAATGCATATTGGGGGGCAGGAGTACTGGCGGCGATGGTTGCCACAGCCTACATCACGCGGCGCTGGCGCCCAGAACAGCAAGTAGGTACCACAGCATGGGGCCTTGCTCTTCTGGCCGCACCTCTTCTCCTACTTGGTATCGTCTCAGCACTCGAACTCGAAGCCGCCATCCAGCCCGTTCTGATCGCCTTCGGCATTGGGTTTGGTATCTTTACCGTGGGCGGCGTGGCATTGCTCATGGCCATGAACAGGGAGGAACAGGCCGCGAGTTACCTGGCGCTCTGGTCGATGATCCAGCTTGTATCCCGAGGTCTCGGAATCTTTATGGGGGGCGTCATGCGCGATGTCGCCCTCTATGTGACAGGTGAATTCAACAGTGCCTATGCCATCCTCTTCATCAGCGAAGCCCTTGGGCTCCTCTTCTGTATCTATTTGCTCAAACAAGTCGATATTGCCGGTTTCGTGAAACAGTACCGGGGCCAAAAAACTAGCACTGGCGATTTGATTGCAGCCACGACCGAAGCTTAGCTGAAACAAGGTCGGTCACATCGAAGGTGAGCCAAGAGCCGACATCTGTGTAATCGACCAGCTTGCTGTCTACAGGAGGAGTGCGGTCGAGAGCTCCCTGAGCGCCGGCTGTCTGCCAGTTCGAACCGCTCTCTGCCTGCAACCAGGTGGCGGTAGCCGCATCCCAGTCAGATTCGATACCAGCAATATGCACCGTGGTTTCACCCCCCTTGGCCGATTGGCCCACGAAGTAGAGCGCCAGCTCGGCATCGTAGATGATCTGGCTTGCCGGCACATTAACGTCGTCAAAACCAATCAGCGTGGACATCTGTTCATCTTCATAGCTGGCTGTACGTACGTATAGATAAGGGAAACTGCCATGGGGTGTGGGCGATTCCCAATTGGTGCTGACAATGTAGGTGTCTTGCATGCCGTGGTAGCCGCCGGCGCCCCCCTGTAGCTCTCTAACACCAGGATACCAGCCATCCTCGAAATCCTTAGGCGCGCTGAAAACAGTGGGCACCTGACCCCACCAGACATTGTAGTTATCCCAGTAGGCCACTTCGTCGTAGCTGTTATTGATACCAAAGCCGGAATACATATCGACCGCTACGAACTGCCGAGTTAAATTCAGGTCACGTTCGATGGAGAATAACGCAGATGCCTCTGACTGGACTTTGGCCATTTTCTAAATTCGATTTTTTAGCAGATCACGACTACCACATATAGTACTTGAAAAATAAATAACCACTATATATAGACTGCTGTTATGTAAACCTAGCCGGTTT
>PIVW01001407.1 GCA_003353825.1 Chloroflexota bacterium | reverse complement strand
GACGTGGATGAAGGAGATGCTGGTGCGGAGTGGATTGCATCACAATTTGGTCATTCGGATGTCACTGGTCGAAGACGATATGCTCAAACAAACAGGAAAATCGGACATCTTCATATGGATGTTTTGACCCATCTTTTCCATGCCACCATTCTATTCCAAAAGTACTTTGGTGTTGGCACCCACTCCTTGTCGTCGTTATACTGCTTTATACACCCAGACATCAAGCACAGCAGCGCGATTAGCGCGAGCGCCCTCATTTCGGCACACGCCCTTCAGACAGATACCAGAACGGCGGGTCGTCTCTCAGGTCGGACCACTTGAACCGGCGCCGGGCTACTGTGTTGCCGCCCGAGGGATGTACTCCGCCCAACAACAGGCCCTTCTTTTTGTCGATTGAGATGAGCCTGCCCCGGAGCCAGCCCTCACGCCACGTGTTCACCATCACGTACTGCGCCTTTGGCTTTGCGAAACCTGTCTTTTTCATTGGTCCTCCTGGTAAATTATGTCTAGTAGCTTCGATACGACCCTCGCATACAGGAACTCGCCCTTGTAGACCTCAAAGCAAATGCCACCAGCGCCCCTGTCTTTACTCGGCTCCCAATACTGCCCGATGCTCGTCACGCCGTTTTCACCAACTGTGTAGTAGGTATGATGGCCGCACCCA
>PIVW01000683.1 GCA_003353825.1 Chloroflexota bacterium | reverse complement strand
TCGAACCGGAACTACGCGCCATCCATCCCGACATTTTTGTGGTGAACGAGGATGGCAACACCCCTGACAAGCGCAAACTGGTAGAGAGCCTGGGCATCGAGTATGTGGTGTTGCAACGCACGCCTCATGACGGACTCCTCCCCCGCTCCACCACGGACCTGCGCAAGATTGACCAACTGCCCTACCGCATCGACCTGGCCGGTGGCTGGCTTGACCAGCCATTTGTCTCCAAACACCATCCTGGTTCGGTCATCACTCACTCTATTGAACCTACCCTCGAATTCAATGAACGTAGCGTGGCGCCTACCATCAAGGCGCTTGGGCCACCAGCACCAGACGAGTCACAGAAAGCCTCTGGAGCAACCGCCTGCCCACCATGGATCCGCACAAATTAGCGTACATGCTCTTTTGCTGCGACAACCAGCCCGGCACCGAAGAGATCTCGGGGGCGCAGAATAGCATCGATCTGGTCTACCCCGGTTTGGCCCGCTCTGATTATGATGGCGCGCACTGGCCCCACCACATCGAACACGTACCAGACGAGAGCAAATTGCGTTTTGTAGAGGAGCTTCTCTACCTGATTCCGCTGGGCCCTCGCTACGACGGCTACAACGTCCTCAGCCAGACCCTATATCACTCCGGAGCGGGCGCAGGCCTTGGCCGGGGCCACAGAAGACTGCTGGCAGGCGATTTTGGACGAGAACGCCATTGCGTTATGCGATGCAATACGCCGCTCCTTCGAAGCGCAGATCGCCATGTTCCCGCACATGCTCAACCCCAACATTAGCGAACTGATCGAAGCGTATCGCCAACAGGCTTTAGGCTGGAAACTCTCAGGCGCGGGCGGGGGCGGCTACCTGGTGCTGATGGCGGAGCAAGCGATTGAGAATGGCATTCATATCACGGCACGGCGTTCATCATGAACAACCCTGGCCCCAATAACACTTTCTACCGCAACAGAGGCGTTATCATCACCGGAGACAAACTTCAGATGACACGACTTGCGCAGATAGGAGGGCAATAATCCGTGAGATTTGAGAAGTACTTTGGCAAGCGAAATCCAGCCGTCGCTCAGCATATGTCTGTGGTTAGGGAATTTTTCTACATGGAGGATGCTACCGAGGGCATTATGCTGGCGGCCGAGCGCTACGACCAGAGCGACCCGGTCAACATCGGCAGCAGCTCCGATATCAGCAACAAGGACCTGCTGGAGACCATTGCCTGGCTGACCGGTTTCGAAGGTGAAATCGTGTGGGACACGAGCAAACCCAACGGCCAGCCGCGGCGGAAGCTGGATGTGAGCCGGGCGAGAGAGGTGTTCGGGTTTGAGTCGAAGACGTCGTTTGAGGAAGGACTGAAGAGGACGATTGAGTGGTATCGGAACACTCGATGAAAGATCAACTACTCTCCAAAATTCACGACCGCACTGCGGTTGTTTCGATCATCGGCCTGGGCTACGTGGGTCTGCCACTGGCGGCGGCTTTTGCCGAGACCGGTTTCCCAGTCATTGGCATCGACGTCGACGCCAGCAAGGTGGACGCTATCAACCAGGGCCGTTCCTACATTGAGGACGTGCCCTCAGAACGAGTCGCGCAGCTTATCGCCAACGGTAAGCTGTCCGCCACCACCGATTACGGTGCCCTCTCCGATTGCGACGCCGCCATCATCTGCGTGCCCACACCTTTGAGCAAAAGCAAAGATCCCGACATGTCGTATATCCTATCCGTCGCGGAGTCTATCACTCAACACTTGCATCCAGGTATGCTCATCGTCTTGGAAAGTACAACCTATCCTGGTACCACCGAGGAGATGATTTTACCAGGTCTGACAAACGCCTGTGGTGGGGAGGATGAGGTCGGTCGGGATTTCTTCCTGGCTTTCTCTCCCGAACGTATCGATCCTGGACGCACCGATTGGACGGTGGAAAACACGCCAAAGGTGATTGGGGGCATGACGCCAGCATGTTTAGAGGTGGCAACGGCATTGTACCAACAGGCCATCGACCCCGTAGTGCCCGTATCATCGACCGGTGCGGCCGAAATGGTGAAGCTGCTGGAAAACACTTTCCGGTCCGTAAATATCGCTTTGGTCAACGAAGTGATGATCATGTGCAACAAGCTGAACATCGATGCCTGGGAAGTGATCGAAGCCGCCGCTACTAAGCCCTACGGTTTTATGAGATTTACTCCTGGCCCCGGCGTGGGCGGCCATTGTATCCCACTGGACCCGCACTATCTCGCCTGGAAGCTGAAGACGTTGAATTACAACGCTCGCTTCATCCAACTTGCGGGCGAGATCAATACCGAGATGCCCTATTACTGGGTGGACAAGGTGCAAGACGCGCTCAACGATCACGGCAAGCCCCTGAAAGGCAGTGTAGTTCTGGTGCTGGGCGTGGCTTACAAGAAAGATATCGACGACGTGCGCGAATCGCCCGCATTGGACATCATCGAGTTATTGCAGGGCAAAGGCGCTGAGGTGTGCTACCACGATCCCTTCGTATCTGAGTTTGCCTACAATGGACATCATTTCGTCTCCGAGCCCGAGGTGGAGCAGGCCTTGGCCAAGGCGGACTGCGTGGTCGTCGTTACAGACCATAGCACCTACGACTGGGAACAGGTAAGCGGTCTTATAATGGACCCCATAAACTAGACCACAGGTTAAGGTGATAAAATGAGGTGAGTAAACATCCCGTATCACCGACCTGGAGGTCAAGAACAATGAGTCAGAAACGCCGGCAGCACAGCG
>PIVW01000158.1 GCA_003353825.1 Chloroflexota bacterium | reverse complement strand
CGGAAGCGATCGACAAGCCGTTTGATCGTAAAAATGTCGCACGAGATCCTTCACATTCGTTCAGGATGACACAGCCCCCGCCCACGCGCGACGCAACACGCTTGACATAAAACTCACCACTCTAGAAATCCACTCTCAACAGGAGACCACCCATAAACAATGCGACTCGATAAATTTACCCAAAAAGCCCAAGAGGCTGTTTTAGAAGCACAAAATCTGGCCCAAAGTTACGATCACCCCACCATCGATCCGGAACACCTGCTGCAGGTTTTGATCACGCAGGAGGGTGGGGTAGTACCCTCGGTGTTGGGGCGCGTCGGCGTCGATAGCGATATGCTCTTGCAAAGTGTCGACCGGACCCTGAGTGGCAAGCCCCGTTCAACCGGCGCTGCCGCCGCACAGGCCGCACTGGGGCGAGATAGCTCCGCCCTGCTGCAAGAAGCCACTGCCATTGCCGGCAGCATGCACGACGACTACACATCCACCGAACATATCCTCATGGCCATGGCCGCGCCCAAAGCGCCTGCCTCTGTACGGGATCTACTGGCACGCCATGGCGTGGATTACAATGGCATCGTGCAGGCACTGGCGGGGATACGTGGCAGCCAGCGCGTCACCAGCCAAAATCCCGAAGCGCAGTACGAAGCGCTAAACAAATATGGCCGTGATCTGACGGTCGAGGCCCGAAAGGGAAAACTGGACCCCGTGATCGGTCGGGATGAAGAGATCCGGCGGGTGATACAGATCCTCAGCCGCCGCACCAAAAACAACCCTGTCTTGATCGGCGAGCCCGGCGTGGGTAAGACCGCCATTGTCGAGGGCCTGGCCCAGCGCATTGTCAATGGTGATGTGCCCAGCACGTTGCGTGACAAACGGGTCGTCGCCCTTGATCTCGGCGCACTGGTGGCCGGCGCCAAATACCGTGGTGAATTCGAGGAACGGCTCAAGGCTGTGCTCAAAGAGATCACGGCTGCTGAAGGGGAGATCATCCTCTTTATCGACGAAATGCACACCCTGGTGGGGGCGGGCGCAGCAGAAGGGTCCATGGATGCCAGCAACATGCTCAAGCCCCTGCTGGCCCGTGGTGAATTGCACGCCATCGGCGCCACCACCTTGGATGAATACCGCAAACACATCGAGAAAGATGCCGCCCTCGAACGCCGCTTCCAGCCGGTGTTGGTGAACGAGCCCAGCGTCGAGGACACCGTTAGCATCCTCCGTGGCCTCAAAGAGCGCTACGAAGTCCATCACGGCGTGCGCATTACCGATGGCGCTGCCATCGCCGCTGCTACGCTCAGCCATCGTTATATCTCCGACCGCTTTTTGCCCGACAAAGCCATCGATCTGATCGACGAGGCGGGCAGCCGCCTGCGCATGCAGATCGACTCCAAACCGCAGGAATTGGACGAGATCGACCGCCAGATCATGCAGTTGCAGATCGAACGTGAGGCCCTTAAGAAGGAAAAGGATAAGGCCAGCAAGGAACGTTTACAGGCCCTGGAGAAGGAATTGGCCGATCACAAAGCTGAGAGCGCTGCCCTGACAGGTCGCTGGCAGACTGAGCAAGAGGCCATTAGCCAGGTGCAGACGATCAAAGAACAGATCGACGATGCTCGCATCCAGATCGAAGCGGCCGAACGCAGCTATGATCTGCAAAAGGCAGCCGAATTACGCTACGGCACGGTTGCCCAGTTGGAGGGCCAACTCGCACAGGCAGAAGACCGCCTGGGCGATCTACAGAAACATGGCGCCTTGCTCAAAGAAGAAGTTGATTCGGAAGAGATCGCCACTGTTGTCAGCAAGTGGACGGGAATCCCCATGGCCAAGCTGCTCGAGGGTGAAGTCGAGAAGTTGATCCGCATGGAAGATCGCCTGCATCGGTGGGTGGTCGGCCAGGATGAAGCTGTCGGTGTGGTTTCGGCAGCAGTGCGGCGATCGCGCGCCGGGCTGCAGGATCCCAACCGCCCCATTGGCTCTTTCATCTTTCTGGGCCCCACCGGTGTTGGTAAAACCGAGCTGGCCAGAGCGCTGGCCGCCTTTCTCTTCGACGATGAGCATAATCTGGTACGCATCGACATGAGTGAGTACCAGGAGCGCCACACCGTCGCCCGCCTGATCGGCGCCCCACCCGGCTATGTTGGCTACGACGAGGGTGGTCAGCTCACCGAAGCGGTACGACGCCGCCCCTACAGCGTGGTGCTCTTCGACGAGATCGAAAAGGCCCACCCCGAAGTCTTCAATGTGCTGCTACAAGTCCTGGACGATGGCCGCCTCACCGATGGACAGGGACGCACTGTTGATTTTCGCAACACTGTGATCGTCATGACCAGCAATATCGGCAGCTACTACATCTTGGAAGTCGCCTCTGATCAGGCCGAAGTTGAAAGTCGGGTGATGGAGGCCATGCGCCAACACTTCAGGCCCGAATTTCTCAACCGGGTGGATGATATCGTCATTTTCCACGCTCTCAGCCAAGACCATCTCAAGGAGATCGTCGCTATCCAGCTGGGTCGGATACGAAATCTGTTGGCCGGGCGCGGCATCACCATTGAGCTGACAAATGCGGCCAAGGACCTGATTGTCAGCCTAGGATACGATCCCGCCTTTGGTGCTCGCCCCATCAAGCGCGTTTTACAGCGCCGTGTCCAAGATCCCCTGGCGTTGGAGATCTTACAAGGTAACGTCAGGGATGGAGACCATGTGGTCGTCGATGCTCAAAACGGCGATCTGGCGTTCAACACGATTCCCTTGGCTCAGTCAGAAACTGAGCCTACCTAAGACTCCTGGTAAAGACCGGCGTCAAACTGGCGCCGGTCTGCATTTTTAGTTTGCTAATGACATTGAGAATCGGTTCACCAAATGAAAGGGATCAGGGCTTTGCGCTCGGGCGGATAGTCAGGAAACGAGGCTTTGTACCAGCGGTGGTTACTTCTGGCCTGGCTACGAGGTTGGCGGCGGTCCAGATGGCAAATGTGAGACCGGTGATAGACCAGGTCAGCACGGCCCAGCCCACCCCATCCCACCCCATCCCACCCCACCCATTCGATGCATTCTCCCAAGTAATTAGGGCAGGATATCCATTTAAAAAATCCTGCGCGCGGAATATGGTAGCCGCTCTCTTGCGAGTTACGCAATTTACGCAGAATGGCGTCAGAACGGCGGTTGAGTACTAAATCCTGCGATGAAGATACCCAAACCAATGAGGAACTGCGTTTGTAATAACCAGCCATTGGCATAACTCCCGGAGAAAGTGAACAGGTAACGGCCATTGATGTAGCCATTACCGATATTAAATACGATCGCCATAGCTACAACAGTCAATGACATGCCCTTCCCTTCCCTACGTTGTGCAATGTAAATGGGTAGATAAAAGCTCGGTAGAGGTAGTGGATCTCCCACAAAATGAGAAATACCCAGGCCGTAATCGTGTCGTTGTGCTCACCCACGACAAAACATATCAGGATCACGAGGGCTGGCGGTGTCTCCATCAACATCCAACCCCAACGGCTGGAGATCATCGGTCCCCAACCGCGACGTGAATGGCGACCGTAAGGTGCGGCGAGAAAGAATAACGACACGAAGGTAACGGCGGCCAAGATCAGCCAGACCACGATCAGCAGTTGCCAAAATCGATATTCTCTCATGACGTTATCCTCATTGTACGCAGGAATTGATTACGTGGTTGGTAGTCTATCGATGTGTCCGGCGTCAGCAAACCAGTTAAGCGTGTCTCTCAAGGTAATCTGGAACGGGCGTGGGTGATAGTTTAGATCTTTGCTGGCGCCTGAGTGCAGGATCTGGCGGTCGCTGCGTATGGCAGAAAGCGAGGCGTTGGTAAACAATGGTTGATTGTTCTGGCGTTTTGCCCACCAGGTTGCTACAGGGGCCGCCAGTTTGCCAATGACCATGGGAACACCAGTTTCGGTGCTAGGACGCCGCTCATTGCCTCTACCTGTTTAGCTACATCCATCAAAGAGAGCCAGTGACCGGAGATGAGGTAGCTAGAACCGGGCGCTGCCATTTTTTCGGCCGACAGGGCGGCTGAGGCCACATCCCGCACATCCACCCAATCATATCCTCCATCAATCAGACCCGGCATTTGTCTCTGGCAGAGCATTACCAAAAATGTGCCTTGCTGGGAAGGATAGAAGTCGTTCGGGCCGAGAATAGCGGTCGGATTCAGGATCACTGCATCCAGCCCACGTTCAATGCCGGCACGAACCTGTAATTCGCCTGCAGCTTTCGAGGCATCATACGTCAAGGGGGGACGAATGTCGACGCGTGGTCGAGTTTCGTCGATAGGCAGATCCAAGGGTTCCGGCTGTAGTGCATGGACAGAACTGAAGTGTATCAAGCGGCGAACTCCGGATTGAATACACGCCTCCACGACATTGCGCACACCGTGCACATTTGTGGCCTCAAGCTGAGATGAAATGTCGGGCATTAAACTAATAAGACCGGCGGCATGATACACGACATCAACCCCGACAAACGTAGATTTCAGCGAATCCAGATCCCGAACATCCCCTTCAACTATTTCTAAATCGAGTCCCACCAGTGCTCTCCGATCCTTCCGAACCAGTGCCCTGACTTCCCACCCTTGTGTCAGCAACTCCCTAACTAAATTCCCACCTATATGTCCTGCCGCGCCTGCAACAACAATCGTCGTGAGTCGTCCACCATTGAGAGTCTACTGCCATGTTTATCAACGTACCGTTTTTCCGTTCTCAAAGCCATCTGTCCAGAAATTAGGCTACAAGTCCAGGAAGAAGTAATTATCGGAACGGTGGACAATACTTTTGCTTTTAACCTTTTGCACTTTGACTTTTGATTTTCATAATTACCATTTTACACCATATACCCGCATCGTATGTGACCGCAAAAGCCAAACCAAACCGATCAGAGGTTGGATGAGTGGGAACCAGCCGTAATCTGCACCGTACGCTCGCCAGACCGTATTTCCGATCACGTCGGGATAGATCAGGCTCAAGGTACCAACCGCCAGTGTGAGCAGGGTTTCGACGCCCAGTGCAGCTACAGACAATTTCCAGGCCCAGGGCTTGCGTACGGCAAAACCGATGGTGGCGATTAGGTAGAGCGCGGCAGCTACCAGACTCAAGGTGGGACCCACGTAGCTGCTGACATCTTCTTTTAAGAATAATTGGTAGAGCGCACGTACGCCGGTCGAGAGGGCAAGCAGGGGGTAGGAGATGGCGAGGATGGTACCCACCAGCTTATCGAACGTTGAAAGTGTTACATCTTGTGCGCCGGCGTCGTCATATTGGTTAGAAGTAGTCATCGGCAGATATGCAAACAGATAGAAATGTGGAATTGAATCTCAGTACGATATTGGCAATCACGTTGCTCTCTATCATATCATAACATAAACTGCCATGCGACTTGCTGTCGCCGCTCAGGGCAGGCACTGAGCGTGCCAAATGGACCCCTTGTGGATCATCGGTCGGTGCACATGGCATTAGTGTCGCCCAGATGTGCTGATATCTGCGCTCGATGTACTTAATATTACAGAACTCATGTTCTGGTTGTGCTATGGTGTTGTATGTTAAACAGCTAAGTTATCGGCAGCCACACACAACTTTAAGGAGCAATCAACATGGCGAATGCACTCAATTGGTTCGAGCTAGCTGCAACTGATATCAATCGGGCGGCGAAGTTCTACAGCACCGTTCTTGACATCGAATTGATCCCGGCGGAAATGATGGAGGGTTTTATGATGGCGATGTTTCCGGCTGAGGATGGGGTCGGGGGCGGGGTTGTGCAGGGTGAGGGTTACAGTCCTTCTACAGAGGGTACGGTCGTGTACCTCAACGGTGGTGAAGATCTGAGCGTTCCCCTAGGACGTGTCGAGGGTGCAGGCGGGCAGATGATCGTGCCCAAGACGGACATCGGCGAGTTTGGTTTTATCGCTTTCTTCATCGACAGCGAAGGGAATCGGGTAGGACTGCACTCAATGGCTTAGGGGGTCGAGTGGAGAGAGTTGCGCTCCAATATGATTCACCATTATCCGTGGTCTATTGATCTTCGACAAGACAATTCGTTTCCTTATAGTCTAGAAAAGTCATTTGTACGCGGATTATCGCGGATGAACACGGATCATTTCTTGATTTTGAAATGCAAATCCCCGTAAATCGGTGTTTGCCCGCGTACCGAAAATCTTGAAAGCAACTTCTCCGACACCCTGCGTAAGGACTGCCAGTCCTAAGTTGGAGCTGGGAAAGCAGGCAGGACACATTCCATCGGTCGGGAATTGCTTCGTCGCTCAAAACCGTTGGTCGTCACTCGCACTGACACCTGTACAATTACGGGGTGCCTGTAATCAACTCGTAACTGAAAACAGCCACTTGGTTGGATTCTTCACTTACACTGGTATCACAACTGAGGGCGTTTGTCTTGTAGAACAGAGCGAGAGTTGACCCCGTGATGGCATTTTCATCTGGGTAAGAGGTCGTGCCGGGTGGTCGTGTCGGAACCAACTTGTTGCCCAGGGAGGGTGTGAAATAGGGTGAACTACTGCGATGAATATCATAACCACCCAGGTTAGCGCTATCATCCGTCCAATTCAATAATACATCGCTGGCGTCCGCCGTAAGGTTCAGAACGGGGGCCACCGGAGAAATGCCGGTACAAGATTCGTCCACTATCAACTCAAGTGGTACTTCTACGAGGGGATTCAGGGGATCAGTACTGAAGATGCATAATGTAGCGTCGTAGGAACCAGCTGCCAGACCGGTAGAATCAACCGTCACCTCCACATCTGTATGGCTACCTGGGGTCATCACGCCGTCGTCCGGAACCACGCTGGCCCAAGGAATGTCATCAAGCGCCTGACAGTAAATAATAGTACCACCCAAACGGAAGAGGCTGTCGGGGTCCACACCGCCGCCAACGTTACAAACAGAGGCGCCAGGTTGCCAGGTTGCACATGCAGGGATGCCAAAGAGTCCATCTGTGTCTTCCCAGGCATATGGATTCCCTTCTAGAAGGGTCCGAGTGGACCAGAACCATTGTTGACTACCTGGATTGAAGGCCATATTTGCTTCGACCGACAACCAATAAGTGCCTGAAGACAATACCGCCTGGACCGGCAGGTCAAGCGTTACGTCACCACTATTGTCCACTGTGGCTACGACAGCCGAGGCATTATAAACCAAAACATCGGGCAATCCAGCATTATCGGCATAGAAATTGACGTCGAAGTCAGGCGCAGGTCCATCATCTGACGAGTAGCTGCCCAAAACTTCGACTGTATCAATGATCCATCCGTCGTCAATAGGTGGAATCACGAAATCATCGGCACCTCGAGCGCGGACACTGAAATCTATGAAGTACTGAGAAGGAAAGCTATCTGTACCCGGACTATCTGTTTGGTCAAATAGTACGGCTAATGGAGAGTTAATCGAAGAAGTTCGCGGGAGTAGAGGTGATCGACTTACATCAACTCGATTACCAGTTTGCAGACCGCTTGTATTTGCATTGACGTCAACAGCGGCCAGCGTTTGCACAGCTAAAGTGCCATTGTCCTCGAAGAGCGTCCAATCTAGATCGGCCGAACCAACATTGTTGATCGTTAACGTCTTTTCCGTAGTCACATTAGGCGGTTGTGTACTGGTCAGGCTCTCAGGCGCCACGTCGATAAGCGGCGCACTGGCAATAACCTCCATGGTGATGGGTATCACTACCCGTGGTGTATCTGTATCGTTGCTGTTGATACAAAGGACTGCTTTATAGATGCCAATTGATAATCCGGTAGCATCAAAGGTGACATCAACATTGGTGCTGCTATTTCCCGGTGCAGTGCCGTTGCTTGGCACAATGTTGGTGATCCAGGGTATATCATTGGGCGGGTCACAGGCGATTTCGGCCGTGCCTATACCACGCACCATCCAGTTTCCGGGAAGGCCGAAGCTATCGATGATCCCCCAGTTGTTCGGTGCAGGCAGGAGGGGCGGGTCTGCCGGATCGCCGACATAGCTGCCTACCCAAGAACGTCGCTGACTGGGAGAACTCTGGTCCATCGAAGCGGGAAAGGTACTGACGCTGATGCCAGCCGTGCGGTTGACGACAGCGATCAGCACATCACCGGGACCGTTTAGAGCGATGGGAACACCCAGCGAGTATGTGGAAAAGGTCACGCCGTCGTTAAACTGCACAGCCTGGTTATTCAGTGATGCCAAGTGCGTGGCGCCTATGCCAGGATCGCCGTCGCCGTCAGTATCTTCATAGATGTAAATATCTACGAACTCACCGACGTTGATGCCCGCACCACCGTCAAACATCACCTGGACTTCATTCAATGTAATAGGGAAATTGATCACGTTAGGTGTGAAGCGATTGAACCATACAAACTGGGCGCCGTTCAAGCCAATGGATTCTTCCAGGGTGTCATCATCTAATGCCATTGTAAACGCACTGGCCACGCTGTCAATCCCGGCCACAACCTCTGCTGTATCACTCATATCCAAAACCACGAGAGGCACATCTTCTTCAATCGTCCAGACGAGATCGGTCGTACTGATGTTAGAAATGGTTAGCGTTTTTTCGACAGTCGTGTCCACAGGCTGTGTACTTGTCAGAATATCTGGGTCAACGTCGATATCCGCCGGGGGCACGAAAATCGCCATCGGCAAATGCGCGTCTGGCGCATCACCCGTATCTTCCGCCCAGACGACGCTGCCATAGTGCCACTGATCGGTTGTCACACCAGTCGTATCGACAATGACTTCAAACGACTCTTCCTGACCCGGCGCCAGTTCCAGGTGGCTGGGTGTAACGACCACCGAGCCGGCCCCGCTATAGGATGCGTCCCACGTCATAGTACTGGTTGTTGGATTTTTGACAGTTCTCATCCAGCTACATGTGGAACCACAAGCAGCGTTTCCAAGGCTGGCTAGATTCAGCGCTTTCGGATCACCTCCCCCGGCTGGATCGGCCGCCTGGTAGTTAGCAGTCGTTTCGTTCAGTACCAGGCCGGCAATACCGGCATTGCTCAGATCAACATGCCCGGAGCCGATGTCAAATACCGTGGCCGATGTGGGAGAAACACCATCATCATTCAGTACTGTTGTCCGGCTGGTCGTCATCAAGGCTGACTGAATCTCCGCCGGCGTCCAGGTTGGGTGCAGTGCCTTCATCAAAGCGCCTGCACCGGCCACATGTGGACTGGACATCGAGGTACCTTGGATGACATTGTAGGTGTAGTCGCCATCTCCTAGCGGCCCTTGCTGATAGGCGGCCCAAATTGCCCGTCCGGGCGCGGTTACGCTGGGCACAATCACATCGGGCAATGATCTATTTGGGCCACGAGAACTAAAGGAGGCCATGATATCACCATGTGCCGGGTTCAAATCCATAATCGAGTCAGATATTATACCGTTTGCGGATCCTGTTAGTGCAATGTACGTTTGTAAAGCTAGATAGCCATCATAATCAATATGGACGGCAGGTAAAACATGGGCATCGGTAGCTACACTACCCGGACCACCTCCGGCAGCATCGGGCTGTGCCAAAATGTAACCTCCGGCGCCACCATCTAACACTGTTTGACCTTTGTCCACTCGCCCATACGAGGAGCCACGTTCACAGACAACGATTTCTCCACTGAACGTGCCTGCCGGAAAAACGCCGTCGGCGCACAAACGGGCATCGTCTCCGTACGGTGGGTAGTCGGCAGCATATACGACCGCTACAGGGCCAATGCCGCTGGTCATAGAGAATCCATCAATCGTGACAGATGGGTCAACGCCATTATCCAGGGTAATAGAGTTGAGAAAGGCGCGAGCATGGCTGTTGGCTCCTACTGATGTGATCCAGGGAAGATCGGCGGGTGACGAAATGGTTGCGGATCCAGGGCCACTATTACCGGCCGAGGTTGCTACGAAAATGCCGGCGTTACGAATGGACAGCCATTGCAGACTTTCTGAATCTGACCAAGGATCAGCGGTTGGCACTGATGAACCGATAGAATAGTTGACGACGTCCACGCCATCGGCAACGAGTTGATCGCGCGCCGCATTCAGGGCCGCACCGGGGCATCCTCCACCATCTGTACAGCCATCGTACATGATGATATTGGCGTGGGGCGCAACCCCTGATATATCAGCGAGATATGATTTTGTTGGCGCGGCGACCGTGCTACCAGTGACGAAGTTTCCGGCGGCGGTGCTGGAAGTGTGCGATCCGTGACCATCACCATCTCTGGGGTCGGTGTCTGCATCTGTGTAACCCCAGACACCGATAAGCTTTTCGTTGCAGGGGAAGCTGGAATCGTACGCCACGACGCCTGACGGTGGACTCGTATTGGTGGGATCACACACGCCTAAATAAGTGCCAGATCCCAATGGATTCACATGTACGTGGCCATCACCTCCTACCTCTGCGAACGAGGGATTGGTTGGGTCGATACCGGTGTCGATAATTCCGACAATGACGCCCTCTCCATACGTACCACTCATGCCACCCAGACCAGCCCAAATATCATCTGCATTCATCCAGCTTGGACCCTGATCTGTGAGAGGATAGGATATCCTTTCTCGTTCGACAAACAGCACTCCTGGCGAATCAGCTGTCATTGCTGCCTCCGTTGCAGTCATCTCTGTGGCGAACCCATTTAAGGTGATTCGATATTCGTAGGTGATATCGAGTGATCGCCCAAGCGATGTTTCTACGTCAGCAATTGCCCCGGCTCGTTGCGCGTCCAGGTAGTTTAGGTAAGCTTTGCTGGGGAGGGAATCAACTTGTAGTTTGGTTTGCTCAGGCGTGGCGGGAATTGTCGGAGCAAGGCCGACGATGTCCCCACGGTAACTGGCTAATGGTTGATCTTGCAGGACGACAATGTAGGTCGACAATTCGCTTCTTACAGGGGTGACATCTGCTTGGGCTAACAATGCCTGTGGATCTGCTTGAGCTGATACATCCGTTGCACCAGGTGCTGAGATGATCAACAACAGCAATAACCGGTAAACAAGTTTGTTCATGTGTAGGGTTACTCCGCAAATGCGTGTTGTGTGTTAATGGTCCAGGTCGAGCCTGCTCGGCATTGGTTTCGTGTAGACCGGTCAATCAGTACACCGGAAAACCAGACCGGCTGCGGCAGGAGACGTTTGTTCTGGTCTACAGGTCTTCCAGGTTACACAAAGAGTGATAGTGGTCATCATCTCCGCAATAGCGAGTAATTCGGTTGTGGCTGCTTTGCCACGACATGAGTTGATATTCTGAACATAGTCAACACCAACAGGGATCTAATTGAAATGAACAAGTATCTTGACAATGGCACATTACGGAGGTGCATTTGCCTGAGAATATATCTGCTGATACTTCAGACGACTCTTACGAGAGCGGGTACGGTTGATCAGATGTGAGACGACGAGTGAAATGGCCT
>PIVW01001406.1 GCA_003353825.1 Chloroflexota bacterium | reverse complement strand
CCGCACCCCACAAAATGGGAGACGTAATACTCAACACCGCGAACATAATGCCTCCCAGGACACCCTGAAGGAGAGAAATAACCAAACCGCCGTACATCGTGGCCTGGATCACGTCGTGCAGTTCGCGGAAAGCAATTTCTATTTGTGAGCCACTCAAGGGCAGCAAGCGCCCCACCTTAGTCATCATTTTCTCGCCGTCTCGGAAGAAATAGAACATGGCAAAGATCATCAGGCCGAAGTAGAACACAGCCTTGGTGCCGTTGGTTACGATCCAGGTCGTCTGATTGAAGACCACGCCACTTACTTTGTTGATCGAGTCTTTGGCGATCTCATCGAATTTTATTTGCGAGATATCATAGTACTGCGAGAGTTTGTCCTTCGCCGTTTGCCATATTGGAATGTCAAAATCGAGCCAGGCATTTAGTTCGCCGCTGTTGTAGAGCTCGTTGACTTTGGCCACCGCTCCGGCCGCCTGGTAGACTACCGCCACAAACAGGTAGGTGAGGGGGCCGATAATCAGTACCAGGATCATGAGGCAGACCAAAACTGCGGTCACACCCTTGCGCTTGAGGCGTGCGAGGAGCTTCTCGTATACGGGGTAAAAGATGATAGTAAAGACCGCCGCCCACGCGATCGGCACAAAGAACGGAACGATGATCTGATAG
>PIVW01001405.1 GCA_003353825.1 Chloroflexota bacterium | reverse complement strand
CATTGCATGCAGAGTATTTCATGATGGGTTATAAATCCTCATCTAACATATGACCGAAACGACTCTTCTTGGTCCTGAGATAGTTAACGTTGTGCGCGCATGGCACTGAAATTATGGGGATCTGTTCTGCCACTTCAATGCCGTATACTTCCAGGCGGCTCACTTTCTTTGGATTGTTGGTCAGAATTCTGGCACTGCGAATGCCCAGGTCTCGGCATATTTGAGCGCCAATGCCGTAATCCCGCTTGTCCGCCGCAAAACCGAGCTTGAGATTTGCGTCCACCGTGTCTAGGCCCTGTTCCTGGAGCTTGTACGCCCTGAGCTTGTTGGCCAGGCCTATGCCTCGTCCCTCCTGTCTTAGGTAGATCAGAGCGCCTCGGCCTTCCTTTTCAATTAATTCCATGGACCGGATGAGTTGGTCGCCACATTCGCAACGCTGAGAGTGGAATAAATCTCCGGTAAGGCACTCCGAATGGACCCGGACCAACACCGGCGTATCCTGCTCAACGGGGGCGCCCTGGTCATCGAGGTCTCCAATCGACCCTTTACACAAGGCAAGATGGGGTTCATTTGATGTAATACTATGATATCCGATGAGCTTGAACTCACCATAGTCTGTGGGCAGATGCACGCATTCAACGCGTTTTATCTGGCTTTCACGCTGC
>PIVW01001404.1 GCA_003353825.1 Chloroflexota bacterium | reverse complement strand
AAAAGCCTATTTTAATTAATTATACTTTCCCATGACCCAGTCTTAAAGCTGACATGAAATCATTAAAGGCCCATTGTGCAATGCATTTGACCGCCGCCCATTCCAATGTTCCAACAGTGGGGGTGTATGCATGTTCGGTGCGTTCGGTACGCGACAAGCAGTTTCTGGCGTAACAAAATGCCAGCCAGCTCGTGATGACGTCATCAGATGGCCACCGGCGCTTGGCCTGGTCACATCTCGCCTGCACTGGCACCCGTTGTCCTCAGCATAGGCCAAGGGCATACAAGTCCACCAGTGCGAGACCAAGTGTATGCTATCGAGCTTGCACTGCAGACAACGAAAAATGGAAGGGAGCACGTCAACTGCGGAAGCCCCGGGTGCAGGAGATAACGCCAACGACGAGGTGCCTGAGATGAGTAACATAACCACATCATATCACTCAACACCCATCGATAAAGTTTGTTATCTCTGCATGCCAGAACCATCGGCCGAAGTGCTAAATCAACATTCCAAATTCCGCCATGCAGCGTAAGCCCAACACACACATCCCGTCGCCGCAGAGTATTGTTGGCAAATGAACTGAGGTCATGCGCTCTTCCGTGGCGCCAGGAGATCACGTGACATTAATTTTTACATAAGCCCATCTATGTCGGTCCGACAGTAAT
>PIVW01000682.1 GCA_003353825.1 Chloroflexota bacterium | reverse complement strand
GTGGCAAGTGGCAAGTGGCAAGTGGCAAGTGGCAAGTGGCAAGTGGCAAGTGGCAAGTGACAAGTGGCAAGTGGCAAGTGGCAAGTGGCAAGTGGCAAGTTGCAAGTGGCAAGTTGCAAGTGGCAAGTTGCAACTTGCAAGTTCAACCTTGTCTGCAAGCGAAGTTGTACCTGAGACCTTGTGGAAAAGTGATTATGTCAACTGAATGGTATTGTCACAACTAAAAATCTGCTACTTGCCACCTGCCCAACGGGGCCTGATTTTCACAGCGCCGTCTGGGAACAATTACTAGAATTTAATAATTTAACATTTATTATGTTTGTGCTATATTTACTTTGTCAATATAAAATCATTCATTCATTTTCTGTGAGTGTTGACCTTTGATTGCTACTAACTGTCTTGTTGTTGAGTCACTGGGGGCAAACGACCGTTGAGGAAGGCATAAGTTCTTAAGACTGGCGACATGACAGAAATGTTTATTAAGCTTCTTTCCTTGGCAGACCTTGCCACAAAGATCCACAAAATAGTGGCAGAACGACAAGCAGTCCCTGAAAATCATACTGAAAGCCGTCAGGCACTCACTGAATACCACCAAAAACGCGTTCGTTTAACAAGGCCCATGATCGTTCTGCCTATTCACGCCTGGTGGCATTGATGGCAGTTTGATTCGACTTCGGCAGAATTATGGTCTCGTTTTCGCCAGATGATTATTATGCTCCGCCACTCAGTGCATCTGCTATAGATGGGCCGTAAAAGCCCAATGAGCATAAAAATACCAATGCACCCACCAACACCGGTACAAACAGCGCCATAAGCGTCCTGCCTGGATCAAGATCATGTGCGACATTCAAGGCGAAAAAGGTCAAAGCCAGTCCATACAAAACCACCAGCGCCACCAAACAACTGCCCAAGAAAGGCACAACAGCCAACAATGAAGCGATTACCACCAGAGGGGCAGAGAAGGAAGCGAGCAGATAGGTCTGGACTGCAAAAGTCCCCTCTCCACCCAGTAAACGTGCCCCCCCCCAATAGAAGGTGGTCCCGACCATAAATCCTACGAAAATGACAAGAGCCGTACTAACCAGAACCCCTAAAAAAATCGCCCATACATTCGGTCCTGCCACCTGTGCCATCACGTCTGATGGCACACCGGCTCGATAGAACAGCTGCTCTAGAAAGCCATTTGCATCGAAAATATAACTGTTGAACAGGAATTCAAGGCCATTGACGACTGCGGCGAGTACAGCGGCAACTACCATCCAAACAGTAGCCGTGGCAAGCCCCGCACGCTCATTCTCGATTTCAATTAAGAAAGCGCCATCACCAGGAAAGGCAACGACACGTATCCATGTATTCAGCCACGTATTCGCACTCATTTCTCTGCTCCTGAAAGCTCAGAGATCGTACACTGAACTGTGGAGTGAATTTCATTCTGTCTAGCTGTTTATCTCGGTGCATCGTAACAGAGTCCCGGTGCCCAGGCAAGCACTGAAGCCCCAAATGCTAACTCGAAAAACCACCTTAGACCGACTCACTCTTTATCTTGTCTGCTCAGGAGTCTTCGTTATCTCTCAAACAGAGAGCGCCCAATATGAGCGCCCTCTGTTTTCTAACTCTTACTAGCTCTGTTAGTGTTTAGGGTGTTACGTAATTCAACCCATTTTGGCCACCGCTAGAATCGATTATCAACAGGGCTGCGTTGGTATCGTAAGCGGAAGCGGACTGAAGCATCGTAAGGTAAGCCGCTTCCTGGTCCATGATCCCCTCGGGCTCCGAACAAAGCTGCTGAGTCGTTACCAGGGGGCCGATAGAGAGGGCTACACCGTCGGTTTGATAGGAACCAGAATAGGTATTACAACCCCCGGATCCTGATACCTGCCCATCGGCTGTGAACACGACCGTTAGCGAGGTTCCGGGCAGCGCTGGGACTGGCGCCGCTCGCCCCTGGAACCACGACTCTAAAATCCAGTTTCCAATCAAGTCTGAGCCCGGAGGTGCATGCGTGGGCTCGGCTGTCGGTTCTGGAGGTTCGGGTGTCGGCTCTGGTGTGGGCTCGGGAGGCACAGCCGTCGGCTCGGGAGGTACTGGCGTAGGGCCGACAGGTATCACATCGATCTTCTGTGCAGCCCGACTTACGCCACCTGGACCTTCAGCAATGAGCCCATACGAGATCGACCCTGATCCTGGTGGACAATCTTGGAAACTACCTTTGAATGGGGCACCTTGCCAGATAGTGGCATTGTTGCGTGTCAGTGTCACCACATCTGTATCACCGCTAACGCGCCAGCTTAGGAGGACACACTCGCCCAGGGTAACGGCATAGGGCGGATCTACCGTGAAGTACTTAATCACGGGCGCGTTGGCGGAAGGCTCGACATAGATCGTGACAGGCCATTCTTGCACCGTGTCGTCGGTGAAGATGACTCTGAGGATATAAGTCGTGGTATCGCCGGGGCAAACAGTCTGGCTGCCCTCTCCGGCCACACCGAAGTTACGCCAATCGGCGCCTTCTGGATAAAGATAAACTTCCTTTACGTTCTTCACTTCCCAATGAAGGTTCGTACACTGGCCCTCTTTGATCTGTGTACTATCCGCCCATAAACTGACTTGGGGAGAAGGAGTGGATGTGGGAGCGGGTGTTGGAGTCGGGGTTCGGGGCACCTCGATGCCCACCCAGAGCTTGGGTCCAAAACCTTTGCCCGTGCTATTGAACATCTGCCAGAAGCCTTGGTAGACGCCAGGTTTGGAAGGGGCG
>PIVW01001403.1 GCA_003353825.1 Chloroflexota bacterium | reverse complement strand
GCTTTTACCGCTACCCAGATTCCCGACATCGACGGGCGCAAGTATCCCGCCGAACTGGCCGGCGATCTGTATCCGGATGGCATCCCCATTGAAGATGAATCCAACCTTCTGGATCTCATTGAAAAGTTCGAACCGGACATGTGTGTGATGAGCTACAGTGACCGAAGCTACGAACAGGATATGAGCCTCGGTCGTATTGTCAATGCCGCTGGTTGCGATTTCACCATGCTGGGTGAACGCCACACCCAGCTTAAAAGCACCAAGCCGGTTATCAGTGTTTGTGCCGTGCGCACGGGTTGTGGCAAAAGCCAGACCAGTCGCCGCATATGCGAAATCCTGCGTGCAGCCGGGAAAAAGGTGGTGGCAGTACGCCACCCAATGCCTTACGGCGACCTTGTTGCCCAAAAAGTCCAGCGTTTTGCCGAATATGAAGATTTGGCCAAACACAAATGCACCATCGAAGAGATGGAAGAATACGAACCTCACGTAATGGCCGGAGGCGTTATCTACGCCGGTGTCGACTACGAAGCTATCCTGCGTGAAGCTGAAAAAGAAGCTGATATCATCCTGTGGGACGGCGGAAACAATGACACGCCATTCTACAAGAGTGACATGCATGTTGTGGTGGCTGATCCGCATCGTGCAGGCCATGAACTCAGCTACTTCC
>PIVW01001402.1 GCA_003353825.1 Chloroflexota bacterium | reverse complement strand
CCAGTTAAAGCGGCCCAGTGCCTCCCTGACAAACACGTCGTCAAGATGTGCGTCGAAAACTCTCAAATGCTTGCTGTTGCCCTAGGCGACCTGCACGGTTTGGGATGGGGTCAAATTCGCAAAAAAGACGGAACATATTATTCCCAACGAGCACACTTCAACCACCCTTCTACGGTTTGGGTACGCTCCTCCCCCGCCAACCTTGCTTGGACAATCGTCCATGGGTTGGCGTTGTGCTCTGAGTACATGTATCGCTACGGCAAAGTGCATGCCTCTGTGATTGCTCACCTTGATGCCAAGGAAGTTTTCACAGGCGCTTCCGGCTATCCTCTCTCCATCTGGCGTGAGGTAAGGTCGTTTGCGCGTGCAATGCCTGAGCATATCAAACACGATCCTTCCATCACAGACGTCGAAGCATACCGTATCTATCTCGTCAACCACAAACCGTGGGCCGCATGGAAAATAGAATCCCGGAAACCTACCTGGTGGTCCCAGTCAGTCACCTCACCAATCCTCCCACATGTCGATCACAGCCGTTCGCGAACCATACAAAATTGATGGCAAGTTTCAATATCCTGAGTTCTATGACCGCTTCCAAAAAGCAATAAGTTCAGTGTGGAGGCCAGAAGAGGTCTCCATGTCAACAGACGTAACCTATTGGCAAGAG
>PIVW01000157.1 GCA_003353825.1 Chloroflexota bacterium | reverse complement strand
ATTGTAGATTGTATCGCTCAAACCGATGGGATATATAAGCAAGAGCTTGCCAGCTTATTGACCCTCAAGTTCCAGACTTTTGAAAATGTTCCTTTATGACCGTTGTCAGTATAGACCCAATGCCTGCTTTTGTGGGTGTCTCGCCCGATGAACTGCACCAGGTCAAGGCTGCGACCGCTGCTGGCGATATCGATAAAGCGGCCGCCTTACTATCGAAGAACACTCTGGACAACTTCGCACTCTACGGTAACGCGTACGACTGCATCGCCCAAATCGAACGGATGGTGGATGAGACCATGGTCAGACGCATAGAGTTCGGTATGCCTCATGGGCCCGAAGGCAGCGCCGCCGCCATTCGTATCCTTGGAGAAGGGGTTCTCCCCCATTTCGCTTAACCATAACGGAGAGAAACATGAGTTTTATCGAATACGAAACCTGGCGCATTGCTGAAGGTAACCAGAAAGCACACCACGACATGATCAAACGATGGTTTACCTTTGTCGAAGAACATCACCCCGATCTCTTTGCCGAATGGAAATCCGCACGCTATTATCGCCAGGTCGATCGTGATGGCAATGCCAGCGGCACCTATATCATGCTGTTCGAGTTTCATACGCTTGAGGGGCATCATGCTTATAAGGAGCGCCGCAAAGATTGGTCAGGCGGCTACGAGGCATACAAAAAAGTCGATCCCTACGAACTGTTCGAGCCGGGCACGGTCACGACCGAATACTGGGAACCTTTGGAAGTCGATTTGTGGCTCGATTTCGAAATGTAACACGCAACACACAATACACATCAGATGACTTCTGAGGCTGGTTATCGTGACGAATACCCGCTCTGGTCTGGCGATGACGCCTACATCCTCTTCGCCCGTCTGGATTCTGCTGGACGAGCCAACCTGTGGGTGATTGCAACCGCCGGCGACGAACCCGCACAGTTGGTGGTGAACGAACTAACTCCGGGAGCATGCCATCGACCGCTGCTTGCATATCTATTCGATGCTTCGATCAGGAGCGCTTTGCTCCAGCGCCCATTGTTTAGTCGTTATATCACTGACATATCGTTATTTAAGATTAAGGTGAACACTGTACTGATCTTATATCCTTTTTCCGCCAACGCTTAAGCCATGGCGGAAGGCCCCAGATTACTCCATTTCGCGCTAGCATCCTTTGGTGAACCTGCTATATGTAAGACTCTTGCAATGAGTGATGTGCTGTCGTAAAATGGGTTACCAGCCATTTTTGGAAAATATAGAGAGACCCTATGCTAGGCTGATATACAGGTTTAGGTCTGCTTACGGAAGCGAAAGGAACGATGAACCAGACGATTGAATTCTCTAACATACTGCGTACTAAATTATACCGTCCTCAGGTTCCTGAATCGTTTGTAGATCGACCCCACTTACTGAAACGACTCAATGCTGATCGCCACTGACCGTTTACCTTGGTCTCAGCCTCGGCCGGTTATGGAAAAACAACGCTTATCAGCAGTTGGCTGGACAGGTCTGAAACAGCCAATGCCTGGGTGTCGCTGAATGAGAGGGATGACGACGTAGCCATGTTTCTGACCTACTTCATCGCGGCCGTCCAAACGAGATTTCCTACAGGCTGCCGAGAAACCGTGGCCTTGCTAGAGGCTGCCACACTCCCTCCCTTGCCGGTTTTGAGCCGTGCTTTGATCAACGAGCTGGATGAACTTGAGCAGGCCTTCATTTTGGTGTTGGATGATTTTCGTTTTATTCAAAACACTGATATCCACGACCTGCTAGACGAGATTCTGCGCCATCCGCCGCCACCGCTTCATCTAATCGTGATCACCCGTCGCGATCCTTCTTTACCCATTACATCACTCCTGGCGCGAGGCAAAATGACCGAGATACGGTCCCGAGATCTGCGTTTTTCGGAAGATGAGACTAAGGCCTTGCTGCAGCAGATGCAGGATGTAGAGTATGACCAGGCCACAGCCGCCGATCTGACCGACAAGACTGAAGGTTGGGTGACAGGTTTGCGTTTGGCCATCCTTACGGGGCAGCGACAAGGTGATCTTTCTCCCCTACTGAGCAGCCAACAGGAGAACCTCACGCCGCACGTTGCCGATTATTTGATGGAGCAGGTCGTGACAGTCCAGCCTCCCGCCATCCAGGACTTTCTATTAAGGACCTCAATACTTGACTGGTTGAACGGCCCGCTGTGTGATGCGGTCACCGGATTGGATGAGTCCGAATACGACGGCCAGACCTACCTGGACTGGCTACATAAAGCCAACCTGTTTATCTTGCCACTGAGTGGCCAACAGGGATATTATCGCTATCATCACCTGTTTCGAGAGCGTCTGCAGACGCTGTTGGCGAACAAGTTCAGTTCCAACGATATCTCCGCCTTGCACAAGCGCTCCAGCATTTGGTTATCAGATAATGACCTGCACGAAGAAGCGATACATCACGCCCTGGCTGCTGGCGATACCAAGAGCGCTGTGGGGCTGTTCCTCAAGCACCGTCACACACTGTTGCTTGAGGAACAGTTTCAGATCCTGGAGCGCATACTGGATATACTTTCCCCGGTTCTCGTTGAGCGTGACGCGGACCTACTTCTCACCCAAGCTTGGTTGTTGGAGAACAGGTTCAGACATGAAGAGATTCCCCCACTCCTGGAGCAGGCTGCGGTCTTGCTTCGGGATGACGCTGATCTGACCAACAAGGAGCGCGCCATCCTGGACGGCGAGATCGCAGTCTTGTGGGCTATCCTCTATTACTGGATCGGGCAGGGTCAACTCAGCCTAAAGAACGCCGAACATGCCGTCGACGTCACACCCATAGAGCTTGAGTGGGTGCATGGTGAAGCCCTTACCTTCCGCGCTGGCGCGTACCAATTGGTTGGTCAGCTTGATAGGGCCTACAAGGAGATGCACAACATCGTGACCGCTGGTGGCCGAGCCGGCAAGTTCACACATCGCGCTTATGGCGGTCTTATGGCGATTGAGATGCTGGCGGGCAATCTGAGTGGACTAGAACAAGTCGCTCAACTACAAGTGAACCTCACAAAGCCACGCAAGCTCTATATGTCGCTGGGTTGGGCACGAATGGTACTCGGTCACGTGCTTTACCAGCGCAATGACCTGGCCAGGGCCAACCAGGAATTCACACAGGTAGCCGAACTGCACTACCGGACTCATGACACGGTGGTAGCGCACGGCTATTACGGCAAGGCGCTTTGTTTACTGGCGCTGGGAAAACCCGACCTTGCACGAGAGTCAAGCCAGGCCGCCATCGACTGGGCTATGGAAACAAACAACGCCTATCTGCTGCTTGAGGCTGAATCTTTTTCTTCGCGATTGGCTTTGCTGGAAGGAGAGGTTCTGGACATCAATCGATGGGCGGCTCCGGTCGGCGATGAGGTTCCCATGATGCTGATGCCGCACATCCCTCAATTGACGATAGCCAACGTGCTGCTAGCACAAGGTACTTTTGAGACTCTGGATAGGGCGGCGAACCTGTTGACGCTGCTTCACCAGTCTGTTGAATCCACCCACAATACCTGGCGCTTGATGGAAATCACCGCTATGCAGGCTATCCTGAAGGAAATCCAAGGAGAGCGTGCGGCTGCTCTGAATCTGTTGCAGGCGGTCGTAGGCTGGGCTGAACCTCACGGCTATATTCGACTTTTTGTGGATCTGGGTCCTGTGATGGCGAGACTATTGGAGAGGCTACGCCGGCAGAGTGTGGCGCCTCACTATGTCGCGCGGATACTGACAGCGCTCCCCACTTCTGACCTCAAGTCCACGTCCTTAAAGGTTAACATAGATTTGGTCGATCCCTTGACCAACCGCGAAATGCAGACATTAAAGCTCTTATCCACTGAAAAATCCTTTGATGAAATAGCAACTGAGATGGTGGTGTCAGTAAACACTGTTCGTACGCACGCCAAACGCATCTACAGCAAGCTTACCGTAAACAGTCGTATGCAGGCAGTTCATCGGGCCAATGAACTAGGCCTGCTCTAAACGATAAACTTGCGGACGATGGTATAAATACCCAAGTTGTACCACAAATATGGGACGACAACAGCATCAACCATAGTATACACTTGATCTGACCGTGCGATTGAAGCTATAATACTTTTCTAGTGTGTCCCCCTGAACGGGTCAAGCACACAACTCACATGATCACGAAACACCAGTGAAGGGTCTCGCGGCAGGTGAATCACCAGATTCTTCGCTAAAGTCGGCCTCATAAACACTGTTTCAGCACCAAAGTCCGTGTCTATCGATGTGTGCCGGCTTCGAAAACCCGCTCAGACCTGTCCTGAGTGAATTCGAAGGAAAGAGAGTTGATAGAAGTGTCCGGTAGAGAAAGTCATTGAGGTCAAGCGAGACAGCACTTAAAGCCATGTCCGAATGTTAAAAACGTGTCGAGTGATGCTATAATACGCTTCAATTAGCTTCACTGACCGCGAGATTCGAAAAAGGAGGCCAACCTTGTATGTCAGATATAGGGCCACTATTCGACATGCCGACCACATATCGTATTGCAATTAGGGGTGTTTTACCGAAAAGCTGGTCAAGTCGGATGGGTGGAATGGAGATTGTATCGCCTGACCAGGCACGTGAGGCGCCGGTTACCATTTTGTCGGGTTGGTTGTCGGATCAGGCCGCTTTATTGGGAGTGCTTAATACCCTCTATGACCTGCATTTTCCGCTGGTATCGGTTGAGTACCTTGAATTGGACCTCGAGAATGCTGCTCACGACTGACTCAAAGCGAGACCCTACCTTTGAAATTGAAAGAACATTCGCTCCCCAAGTCCGACAGGTAGTTATTGTTATGTCGACATTACCAGATATCCTTCAATACAAACGTTTTAAGTCAGATCGTATTTCGAGCCTTAAAAGCAAACTCTTTTACGAGGAAGATCGTACTCAGACGTACTGTTAGTGATGGCATAAGCTTTTAAGATTCGCGCCACAGTTGAAGTAGCCGAGCTAAGCCAATTTCAATCATCGTTACATCAAAGGAGGAATACAAAATGGCTGAAGAGAATTCTGCAGAAGACCAGAATGGTGAGAGCAAACGTAGCTTCAGGTTTCCTACCGCCTACACTGTTCTGTTCATCTTGCTGATTCTGGTGGTGATAGCCACCTGGATCATTCCGGCAGGCCAGTACGAGACCAATGCTGATGGCGAACCCATACCCGGCAGCTATCATGCGGTTGAGTCGAACCCGCAGCGGATTATCGCCGACGGATTGATGGCGCCAGTCAATGGTATGTTCGGTATTCAAGCTGAGGACGGCTCGATCAGCGTCTACAATTTGGGTGGCTTGTACGGCGCTATCGACGTTGCTCTATTCGTCCTCGTCATCGGGGGCTTCCTTGCCATTACTATGGCTACGGGCGCCATCGACGCAGGGATCGGCAAAATCACCGTCGCCCTGAAAGGTAAGGAGCGGTGGATGATCGCCATTCTCATGATCGTTTTCGCCCTTGGTGGCACCAGCTATGGCATGGCAGAGGAGACCCTTGCTTTCTACGGCTTGATCATCGCCGTTATGATTGCAGCCGGTTATGATGCTCTGACCGGCGTAGCTATCATAATGATCGGGGCCGGAATCGGTGTACTGGCTTCGACCGTCAACCCCTTTGCCACTGGCGTGGCCTCCGGGTTTGCCGGTGTCTCCATCGCCGATGGTTTGGTTTCCCGCATAATCATTCTCATCCTGGGCACTTTGGTTGGCATCATCTTCGTTACCCGCTATGCTGAAAAGGTAAAAAAAGACCCCTCGAAGTCCCTCGTATACAGCCAGCGGGAAGAACATGCAAAGCTCTTCCTGAAGAGCAAAGGTGAATCCTTACCCGAACTAAACGGCATGCGAAAAACTGTCCTGGTGTTGTTTGGCCTGGCATTCCTCATCATGATCTACAGCGTCATACCCTGGGAGGACCTGGGCATTCCGTTTCCAACTTTGTGGTGGTGGTTTGGTGAATTCACCGCGCTCTTCCTTGGTTTCGCAATCGTGATCGGCCTCGTGGGCCGGATGGGAGAGGCTTCCATCTCAGAAACCTTCATCAACGGCGCCAGAGATATGCTCGGCGTTGCCCTGGTTATCGGCCTGGCGCGCGGCATCAGCGTCATCATGACCAACGGGTTGATCATCGACACCGTGCTCTATTGGGCAGAGAGTATCGTCAGTGGCATGGGCGGTGTTGCCTTTATCAATCTCACGCACCTGCTTTATCTGCCGCTGGGCTTTCTGATCCCATCCTCCAGCGGTCTGGCCACCGTTTCCATGCCCATCATGGCGCCTCTGGCCGACACGGCCGGCGTAGACCGCAGTCTGGTCGTCACAGCGTACCAATCTGCCAGCGGATTGCTAAACATTGTCAACCCGACGTTTGCCGTCGTGATAGGCGGTCTGGCCCTGGGCCGTGTAAGCTACGACAAATGGTTGCGGTTTGCCTTGCCCATCATGGTCGTCCTGTTCCTGATCTATGTCGTAGTTCTTAGCATTGGCGCCCTCGTTCCGGGCAGCATGGTCTTTTGATCGGATGTTCTTGAAATTGAAGGGGGTGTCAGATGACACCCACAGAATACAACCAACCCATCTATACAAACGGAGAAACAAATGGCTTTCAATCTACGCAATCGCAATTTCGTCAAACTCCTCGACTTCACACCGAAGGAGATCAAGTTCATGCTCAAGCTGTCGGCAGACCTCAAGGCTGCCAAATACGGCGGCTACGAACAGCAACACCTGCAGGGCAAAAACATCGCCCTGATCTTCGAGAAGGGTTCGACCCGCACCCGCACAGCATTCGAGGTCGCGGCCTATGACCAGGGCGCAAACGTCACCTACCTGGGGCCCAGCGGTTCCCACATCGGCAAGAAAGAGACGATGAAAGATACAGCCCGGGTGCTGGGCCGCACCTACGACGGCATCGAGTATCGGGGCTTTGGCCAGGAGCTGGTCGAGACCCTGGCCCAGTATGCCGGTGTGCCTGTGTGGAACGGCCTCACCGACGAGTTCCATCCCACCCAGATCCTGGCCGACGTATTGGCCATGACCGAACACAGCTACAAGGACCTGCCAGAGATCGCCTACTGTTTCATGGGCGACGCCCGCAACAACATGGGCCACTCGCTCATGGTGGGCGGTTGCAAACTGGGTATGGATGTGCGGCTCTGTGCGCCCAAGCATCTCTGGCCCGAAGAATCTCTGGTCGAGACCTGCCGCGCTATTGCCGCCGAAACCGGCGCTCGCCTCACCATTAGCGATGATGTGGCCACTGGTGTGAAGGGCGCTGATTTCCTCTACACCGATGTGTGGGTTTCAATGGGTGAGCCCGACTCTGTGTGGGCGGAACGCATCAAGCTGTTGCTGCCCTACCAGATCAATGCCAAAGCGATGGAGATGACCGGCAACCCCCATGTGAAGTTTATGCACTGCCTGCCCGCCTTCCACAACACCGACACACAGGTGGGTGAGGACATCTACGAAAAATTTGGCATCAAGGCCATGGAAGTGACCGAGGAAGTCTTCGAATCCGAGGCATCCATCGTCTTCGACGAGGCCGAGAACCGCCTGCACACCATCAAGGCCGTCATGGTCGCCACGCTGGGAGATTAGAAATTAGTTGAATGAAGATTGGAGATTACCCTCATCCACAAGGTTGTAACCTCCAATCTACCAATCTCTTGTAAGGAGCAAGTACTATGAGAGTAGTCGTTGCATTGGGCGGAAACGCCCTCCTCAAACGTGGCGAAGCAATGACCGCCGAGAACCAACGCGCCAACGTCAAGATAGCAGCCCAGGCTCTGGCGCCGGTCGCCGCCGAACACCAGCTTTGCATCTCTCACGGCAATGGTCCTCAGGTGGGGCTGCTTGCCCTGCAGGGAGCTGCCTATGGCGGGGTGGAAACCTATCCACTGGATGTACTCGGCGCACAGACTGAGGGCATGATAGGCTACATGATCGAACAAGAACTTGGGAATCTGCTGCCACTTGAGGTACCCTTCGCCACCCTTTTAACCATGGTTGAAGTCGATCCTGAGGACCCCGCCTTCGAAACCCCAACCAAGTACGTGGGGCCGGTCTATGACAAAGCGGAAGCAGAAGCGTTAGCCGCAGATAAGGGCTGGTCGGTCAAACAAGATGGTAATAAATGGCGACGGGTGGTGCCCTCACCTTTGCCCAAACGCATCTTCGAGATCCGGCCTATCAAGTATTTGTTGGAGGCGGGAGTGCTCGTCATTTGCGCTGGGGGCGGCGGAATCCCAACGATGTACAAAAAGGGCGCCGATCGTGTCCTAGTCGGCGTCGAAGCTGTCATCGACAAGGACCGGGCGACCGAGCTGCTGGCCTGCGAACTCGAGGCCGACATGTATGTTATGGCCACCGATGTTGATGGTGTCTATGTCGATTGGGGCACGTCCAACGCCAGAAAGCTCGACCGCGTCACACCTGAACAATTGGATACCCATGACTTCGCTGCGGGATCGATGGGTCCCAAGGTGGAAGCAGCCTGCGACTTTGTGCGCAAGACTGGCAAAAAGGCTGCCATCGGCGCACTGGCGGACATCGAGGCCATCGTCAAGGGCAAGGTCGGAACGATTGTCGAGCCATAAGCAAGTTATCAATCTACCAGGCAGATATCAAGGAGAACATAAAATGCCTACAGGATTTGGCGCACATTCCGAAGTTGGTAAGCTGCGCAAAGTGATCGTCCATCGCCCTGGGTTGGAGATGCGGCGATTGACGCCAAGCAATTGCCAGGAACTGCTATTTGACGATGTTATCTGGACCAGGAAAGCCCGGCAGGAGCATGACGCCTTCGTTGACCTGATGCGCGACGAGTTCGGCATTCAGGTCTGGCGCGTGCATGAACTGCTGCAAGATGTGGTCGCAGACCCAGAGGGTCGGGCGTATATCCTCGACCGTAAGTTGATCGCCAACGAGGTGGGCGTGGGCGGCGCACCCGAGATGCGTGCCTGGATGGATGAGATGGATTCGCAACAACTGGTCTCCCATCTCATCGGCGGCGTCACCGTAGATGAACTGCCCGGAGAATTCCAGGACTTTGTCAGCAGGGCATACGCCAGCACCGAATTCGTCCTGCCCCCTCTGCCCAACCAGCTCTTCACCCGTGATAGCTCTTGCTGGATCTACAACGGCGTCACAGTCAATCCCATGTTCTGGCCGGCGCGCCGCAAGGAAACGCTGCACTTGACCGCCATTTACAAGTACCATCCTGAGTTCAAGGGCGGTGATTTCAACATCTGGTGGGGCGATCCACCAGAGGAGAATCGTGACAGCGCCACGCTGGAAGGTGGCGACGTCATGCCCGTGGGCAAAGGAGTCGTGTTGATCGGCATGGGCGAGCGCACGACCTATCAAGCGGTTAGTCAGGTGGCCCAAGTTTTGTTCCAAAACGAGGCTGCCACGCGTGTGATTGCCGCAAAGATGCCGCCCGACCGGGCCAGCATGCACCTCGATACCATTTTCTCGTTCTGCGATCGAGATCTGGTCACCATCTACGAACCAGCGGTTAACAGCATCCAGCCCATCAGCTACTATCCAGCTGATACCGCTACTGGCCTGGATGTCGTCATGGAGGAGAAGGGCTGGCTTGACGTCGTACAAGAGGCGTTGGCCTTGCCCGAGCTGCGCCTGATCCCCACCGGCGGTGATGCCTTCGAGCAGGAGCGCGAGCAATGGGATGACGGTAACAATGTCGTGGCCCTGCAACCGGGCGTGGTTGTAGCTTACAATCGCAACGAGTGGACCAATGCACGCCTGCGCAAGGCCGGCATCACCGTACTGGAAATCGATGGCTCCGAGTTGGGCCGTGGCCGTGGCGGTGGCCACTGCATGACCTGCCCAGTTTGGCGAGAACCTGCGTACGACTGATCGAACTTTCAAATAGTCTGTGGGGTGGTGTGATTCCATCCCCACAGACTCTATCACTGTTCGTCGCGAGGAGACTGAATCATGTCTGAGGAACCGGAAAAGAAGACAAAGATACGGCCACCAACCCTGATCGATGCACTGATTCCGGTTGTTTCTCTCATCATTCTTTTGGCATTGGCTGTTATTTTGTATGGTGATGAGGCTACTTCCGCTCCAACCCAGGTAGCTTTGATGTTGTCCATGATGATCGCCGGATTGGTCGGTCTGAAAAATGGGCATCGCTGGGAAGACATGGGGCATGCGGCCGGAGAAGGAATTAATACGGCTTTAGGCGCAATATTTATCCTGCTGGCTGTAGGCGCGCTGGTGGGAACGTGGATGATGTCAGGCGCCATTGCCACTTTGGTTTATCTTGGCGTGCAGTTTCTGAATCCCAACTGGTATTATGTGGCTTGTGTAATCATCTGTGGCCTGTTGGCGCTGAGCATCGGCAGTTCCTGGACGGTAGTCGGCACTATTGGAGTGGGCCTAGTAGCAATTGCTGGGGCTCTAGGCGTATCCCCCGACATCACGGCCGGGGCAATCATCTCTGGCGCATATTTCGGGGACAAGATGTCGCCCCTTTCGGAAACAACGAATTTGGCGCCGGCGGTTGCAGGTACAGACCTTTATACACACATCAAAGGGATGATGTGGACAGCTATCCCCTCGATCCTTATTGCACTGGTCATTTTCGGCATTATCGGCTTGCGCACGGAACCACAGGCGACGATCGATCTTTCGGTCGTGTTGGAGGTACTGGAGTCTATTTATAACGTCACGCTGCTGACATTTATACCCTTAGTAGTGGTGTTGATCATGTCATTCAGACGAATCTCGGCATTTGCTACCATAATGGTGGGGGCGCTGGTAGGTGGACTAACGGCCGTTATTCTGCAACCTGATCTCGTCATCACCTTCGTCAACGACCTTTCGCTCAGCACGCCAATGACGATGATCGAAGGGATCTGGTCGGCTATGGCCACCGGTTTCACCATTGAGACAGGCTACCAAGGTCTGGACGCCCTGCTCAGTCGAGGCGGTATGTCCAGCATGCTGACTACGGTCTGGCTCATCATCAGTGCGATGGCCTTTGGCGGTGTACTCGAATATACTGGTCTATTGAGCAGACTGATGCAACCTATCGTGCGTGCCGCCAAGTCCGACCGAAGACTGGTAGCGGCCACAGGTTTTACGTCCATCGGCATGAACATCATTGCCGGGGACCAATATATGTCCATCGTGTTGCCTGGCCGGATGTACCGTGAGTTGTATGAAGAGCGGGGCATCGCCCCAGAAACGTTATCCCGAGAAATCGAAGATACCGGCACTATCACATCCCCTCTGGTTCCCTGGAATAGTTGTGGGGCCTATATGTCGGCTACCTTGGGGATTGCTACGCTGGCCTATCTTCCATACTGCCTCTTTAATCTTACCAATGTGGTTGTATCCTTTACCTACGCTCTAATTGGTTTCCAAATCCGACATGTCGAACCGGAAGTCAAACC
>PIVW01000156.1 GCA_003353825.1 Chloroflexota bacterium | reverse complement strand
GTTACACTTCGTACAATGATATGTGATAACATTCTGAATCATAATGGTACTCCGCTCGATTGCTTTTAACGCAGAATATCAATTGGAACATTTTCAGTCAATATGTAACCACTACCCGTTTGAAGGATAATATGATGACACCAATTCTGTCCAAACAAGACGCCGCCAAAATACACGCTGCTTCGTTGGCAGTGCTAGCTAAAACCGGTGTAAAAGTCGAACATGATGAAGTAGCGGCGTTGTTGCTGGAGGCAGGCGCCAGACGTGATGAACAAGCACGGATTCTGATCCCTGCCCACCTAGTGGATGAAGCTCTGGAGAAAGCGCGAGCCTCTTCGAGCCAGATTCAACTATTCACCAGGGAAGGCGAACGATCTATCCTGTTGGAGGCCGGCCGTACCTTTTTTGGGCCGGGTTCTGACGCCCTGGAGATCAGGGACTACCAGACGGGCGAAGTGCGCCCCGCCACCTTGGAGGATGTCGCCACCAATGTCACGATAGCGGACGCTGTCGGCTTCGATTTTATGATGACGATGGCATTACCGCTGATCGATCATGTCTACCCGACTGTCTACGCTCACATGATCCGGCATACCTCCCGACCTGCAGTGGTCACCGCGGCCTCGTTCGAAGACATGATACAAATCTATCGCCTGGCGGAGATCGTGGCCGGGAGCAAGGATGAACTGCGGCAAAAACCGACGCTGGTAGCATATGTAGAACCGATTTCGCCCTTGTATCTGGACTATGAAGGCATGGCCAAGCTGCTATTCATGGCTGAAAACGAGTATCCTACCTTGTTTGCAGCCGGGGCCAACTGCGGAGCCACGGCCCCCGTCACCATCGAAGGGGGTGTGAACCAGGCTAATGCGGAGAGTTTGGCCGGTATGGTGATTGCCACCCTGAAGAACGAACGTGCTCGCCTGATCAGCGGTGCAAATACATCGTCTATGGATATGCGCACCATGGTGACAAATTACGGAGCGCCAGAATGGGCGAGAACGGTGGCCATGCATGCTGGCATGGGCGAGCACTACGGCCTGCCGAGTTGGGGCACCGGCGGCTGCAGCGATGCAATAGAGCCCAATTTCCAGGCGGCGACCGAAGCCTACGAGAGCATCCTACTGGCGATACAATCGAGATCGACCCTCGTCCATGATATGGGCTATCTCAAACATGGCTTTCTCTATGACCCCCGAATGCTTGTGCTCACCCAGATGCTGGTGGAGCGAGCCCGCATGCTGCTCCGACCCTTGGATCTTTCAGATGAGATTCTGGCGGGACAGGCTATCGATGATGTCGCCAGAGAACGACCTTATCTCGATAACTACCCCGCCCACGACCATACTTTCGAACATTTCCGAAAAGCATTGTACATGCCACCGCAGTATTGGGAACGAGGCGAAGAACACGCGCTTAGCCTTCCCGCTATGCTGACAGACGTTATCAAAGAGATCGTGGCTACACACAAGCCTGCACCGTTATCTGACAACAAGTTAGGAGTGGTGAACGACTATCTTAAGTCGCTCTAGCGGCAAGCGGTATGCTTGACAGCATCATATGGATAATAATATACCGTGTTGCGTGTTGCGTGTTGCGTGTTGCGTGTTGCGTGTTGCGTTGTTCGTATCACGGCATCTTCTGATCTCCGACCTCCGATCTCTGCCTTCTGCCCTCCGACCTTTGCCCCCCGACCTCCGATCCATGCCCGACCCAACCCGCCCATCCGATCTCGTTCTTGGCATCGACACCGGCGGCACCTTTACCGATGGCATTCTCTTATACCACCAGTCTCGCCAGGTGTTGGCGACGCATAAGAGTCTGACTACCAAACGAGATTTTGCCATCGGCATCGAACAGGTGATCGATGGTATCGATATCGAGGATCCTGCAGCCATCAACATGGTCTCGATATCGACCACCCTGGCCACCAATGCCATTGCCGAGGGAAAGGGTAAGCGGGTGGCGCTTCTGCTCATCGGCTATGATCCGGAGCTGATTGCGTCATTTAAGCTGGCAGGCCGTTTCGCTACGCCTAACTACTACTACTTCCGGGGCGGGCACGACCTTTACGGGAGGGAACGGGAACCTCTCGACCTGCCAGGTATTCTGGAAAAGGTCATCGAGATCAGTGCTAAGGTGGATGCGCTTGCTGTATCGAGTTACTTTAGCCCTCTCAACCCCGAGCACGAAAACCGCACTTACAAGGCGCTGGCGGCGAACTGTGATCTGCCCATTGTGCTCGGACACCAGCTCTCCACCAAACTGGGTTCCGTGGAGCGAGCGACAACGGCAGCCTTGAATGCATCTTTGCTAGCAGCGTTGCAGGATTTCGTGATCGCCGTGCGCAGAGCCCTGGAGCATAGACATATCGCGGCGCCGCTGATGGTAGTGCGCGGCGATGGTACCTTGATGAGTGATGCTTTTGCTGCCCGCTCACCGGTCGAGACCATTCACTCGGGGCCGGCGGCCAGTGCCATCGGCGGGCGTTTTCTCTCTGGCGTCGAAAATGCGCTTGTTGTGGATGTAGGGGGAACGACCACAGATATCGCCCTGGTAGAGCAAGGACAGGTGGCAGTGAGTGAAGATGGGGCGACCGTTGCAGATTATAAGACGTCGGTGAGGGCTGCCAATCTCCTCTCTATTGCCCTTGGTGGTGATAGTCATATCCATCTGGGCAGTAACCGTGACATCCGTATCGGACCGGAACGGGTCACGCCGATATCCTACATCGCCTGGCAATACGATGAGGTGTTGAGCCGGCTCAAGGCGCGAAACCGTCGTTCGTGGGATCAAGTCACACCTGAGGGCCTGCATTACTGGTATCTGCAACGCAAACCTGCTGATACGCACATCTTGACATCACAACAGAAGGCACTTGTTCGATTCCTGCAAGGGGGTCCTAAGCCCGTTCCTGAGATCATGAAACATCTGGGCGTGTTGCACATTTCCCAGATCGACGTCAGCGAACTATTTCGGCGGGAGATCCTGGGCAGAGCAGGACTGACCCCGACCGATCTGTTGCACACAGAGGATCGGTTTACGCCCTGGTCCGCCATCGCAGCCACCGAGGCATTACAGGTATTCGCCAAAAGCCTGTTGAGGAAGATGGACGAGGTTCGCACAGAGGTGTGGGATCAGAGCACGGAGATCATCGTGCGGGCGATCATAGGCTTTTTGACCGATTTCAAACTCACCCCCAGGGGGACGAAAGAGGATAGTGGACGTTGGTTTTTCGACAACAGCTTGTACCACCTGCACCCTTATCTGAAGACCACCTTTACTTTAGGGCTCCCCATCATAGGCATCGGCGCCCCGGCTGCCGTGTTCCTACAAGAGGTAGCCCGGGTCTTGCACACCGAACTCATCCTGCCCGAACACTATGAAGTCGCCAATGCAGTTGGTGCGGTAGCCGGTAGCGTCATGGTGACCGAGGAGCTATTGGTTTATCCCAGGATTTCGGAGCAAGGCCTGGAAGTGTTGGGCTATATTGTGCAAACCAGCCAGGAGCGACAGACGTTTGAAGTGCTCGATGAGGCGCTTATCCATGCCCGTAGGCTGAGCCGGGAACGCGCCCTGGCAGCGGCGCTGCGCTCGGGTGCTGACAATCCCCAGGTCATCGTCGAGGAACAGCGTGATGGCATCGATACCGTTCGCGTACGCGCCAAGGCAGTAGGTAATCCCAGGCTATCCGGGTGAATGAGGAGGTTGAGAGGAGATCATGTATCCTCATATCAAAGGCTTCTATGATCAGGTTTGGGCAATTTTGGCGGAGGAAGCCAAAGAGGGTTAATGTTGTTCTATAACTACAAGTGCTTCGTCACCAGCCTGCATGATACCCAACTCCCTCCCTGCCATCGATATCGTGTCCCAGAGATAGACGCCCAAAGAGCGGGCGCCTATAAGCGAGTATGCCAGCAGATCACCCATGTCGTGGTGCAGAATGAGTTGGCGGGTTTTGGCGACACTCGATTGTCTGGCGTTGCGGTCGGGAAACTGGTAGGAGTCAAAATCCAAACCACATAAGCGACTGAGCAGGTCAGCACTTTGCTGACCGATCAAGCGCAGGTCAGTCCGCCCTTGTGTGATGTCGGTGATGGTGATCAAGTCGGGGGAGGCTACCTGGGCCTGAGTGAGGGTTACCATTGCCCCCTCTTCTGCAGCGGGCGCCGTGTGAATGAAATGGCAGTCTTTCCGAGGGCGTTAGAGCATGCCGTGCTCCACCTCGACGCCCTCTCCGATGTCGAGTTCAGGCACGCCCCACAATGATGATAGGTTCGCAGCCGACTGGTTTCCCCCAAGATGCGAGGCGGTGGTTGATTTTTGTTTATATCCTGACGGATGAGTCTGATCGACATGTTGAGTGCTTAGAACGATATGTCATCATCTAAGAACGCCTGCTGTTGGGAGACTTGTTGTGCAGTTTCTGAATCGTCCGCGCCAACGAGGGGAAACGCTTCAGCTTCTTTCTTCATCTCTGACCTGTGAGCTTCCATGCGCTCTTCTTCGATACGCCAACGCTCTTCCCAACCTTCGGGATCGTAGCCATCCAGCAGGCTCATATCGGGCGCCAGTCCAAATCCCCAACCATGGCTGTGCCCCTCGGTTATGTCAGCTTCGGCATCATTTTTCATAGCCTCACAGATAGGACAATCATGATCGAACATATCGCCAAGTCGATCTGCTGGAATGACATTTTCGATGCCCAGTTCCTCATTTCTGATCACCTTCTGTGGCGTGTAACCATACAGTTGATCTTGTGGCGTGAAGAACCAGGTGCGGATGACTTCATCCAACGTCTTGCGCTCGAATTCGACGGTCGTGCCCTTCAATTCAGCAAATTGTGTTGCGCAAGTGTCTCGGAAGTAATGAACCAAATCTCCGTAGAGTGTGGCCTCGTGAATGGTCATGTTTCTCTCCTTGTCTATGAAACGTTAGCGGATCACTACATAGTCAATGGGGCTATCATCTGCTAGAATAATTGAATGCTACATCAGACATCCAATTTGCCGGAACTTCTTTCAGCTCATCGACGATGCTCCCCTTATGTTCAGAGGTCGGATTGTGACCGAAGGTATTATACTCTATTCGCGTGCTGATGATGAACGTGTTGCTTTCGAAACGCGTACACGTGCTTTGTACTTCGATTTCCTGCCGACCGCCGTGGCATTGCAGCGGGCTTTTATAGATGATGTCCTTGAACGAGGTATAGTGGGTAGACGCACAGAACGTAGATCGAAGCAATCGAGGGATTCATAGCAGAATTGTAAATCGTTCCCGGATCTTAGCATCGACTTCGGGTGAGATCGGAGCGGGCCGGTGGGTGGCGAGGATGTGCTTCGCCTGGGTTCGAGCAGCTTCCCACATCGTCAGACCGCCCTTCTCTTCCCACTCACCTCGCCGTTGCCGGTCACCTGTATGGGGATAATAGTACTCAGTGTTCATCAGTTGCAGGCTCTGCTGGGTGCCGAGATAATGTCCTTCACCTCGACAGACTTCATCGATTAGCTCGACGGACAGGGTGCTGTCATTGACTTCGATGCCACGCACCATACGCATGATCGAGCCGTTGATATCGTCATCAATCACGAACTGTTCATAGGCCACGGTCATCATTGATTCAAGGAAACCAGCCGAATGGTGGATGTAGTTGGCGCCCGCCAATGCGGCTGCTAGCCCTGTTATGCCCTTTTCGTAGCCGGCCTGTACGTCGGGGATCTTGGAGTCGGTTAGCCCTGAAGAGTTGTAGACGGGGAGTTGATAGAATTGGCCAAGCTGGCAGACGGCTGCATGCATGAGAGCAAACTCGGGCGCCCCACCCACGAAATTGCCTGTGCGCATGTCGGAGACCGAAGGCACATAACCCAGGATGATAGGAGCACCAGGCTTGACAAGTTGGGTGTATACAACACCCGACAACTCCTCGGCGTTGATCTGAACGAGTGTACCAGCCAGGGCAGCGGGACTGGTAGCGCCTGACTGGGGAGCGGATGACAGGAACACGGGAATATCCTGCCGTACGACCTCGGTCAACACCTCGACAGTTTCCGGGGCGAAACGCAGAGGGCTCACGGTCCAACAGATGGTGGCCGAAATGATCGGGCGTTCCTTGAGCTTGTCCCCGCCTCCTGCGATCATGCTTGCCATTTCTACCACATCACGGACGGATTGCACCGTATAGCAATTACCAGTTACATGTTTGGATGTGTTGGCAAGGCTGGCATAATAGGTGTTGAGGTCCAGATGTTCGCTGGGGACATCGCCAGCCACGCAGGCTCTGAGATAAAAGTGAATATTGTCCAGGACGTCTACAAGGCGCCCGATTTCAGCCACATCCGCTAACGTGGACGGGCGAGGATGGCCGGTATCGAGATCAAGCACTTTTACCGCTGCACCCCCTGTGCCCATGTAAACGCGAGTGCCACCCAAGTGCATGTCATGTTTTGGATCCCGGCCACAGAGCATGACTTCGTTTGGCGCGGATGCGAGGGCATGTTCGACCATGGCCTTGGAGATGTAGACCCGGTTGTTATCCTCATCAATGTGAGCCCCTGCATCCTTAAAGATCTCTCGACATTCTGAGGGCATTACCTCGATGCCAGTTTGTTCAAGCACGGCCAGTGATGCTCGATGGATTTGCTTGACTTCCTCCTCACTCAAAGGCTTGTATTGTCCCCCTCGCAAACCCGGCAGCGGTTTGAACAAAGGCTCTTTTCTTTGATCCTTGCTATGTCGTCTACGGCTGTGTCGTCGTCTTCTACTCATATGAGCACTTCCTTTGCCTAGCAGGACTAATGAGGCCCGCCTTAAACCGTTCAGAAAAAGGACGCAGATGAATGCAGGTAATATCGGCTGGTACGAGATTGTGATCGCCCGCTATGCACAGGACTGCGGCAATTGCCTGGTGCTGCACTTGCTCAGGTAGATCGACCCACTGTGTGCTGTGTATAAAATCCAGAGCGCGATCGGTAAGAGTCATAAGGGTGTCATGTCGGTCACGCCGTCTTGACAGCAACCTTCATGAGATAGGGAAAACCCTGTTCCGAGATCGCATCCCGCATTCTCGCAGGCGTTACCGGGATGCATCGCATTCTTACACCGGTGGCATTATATATGGCGTTGAGGATGGCAGCGCGGGTGTGTCCCATCACCGCTTCGCCCACACCTTTGGCGCCCATAGGACCATGTCTGCCGCTTGCTTCTACTAGATGGATCTTTATGTCGGGAACATCCCCAATGCGGGGGATGCGATATCGTTTGAAATCCAGGGTTTGGCCAGGGATGAACTCTTCCAACAGGGTTGCCCCTAATTCCATAACCACAGCGCCTTCGATCTGGCCCTGCAAATCTACCGGATTAATGGCTCGCCCGACGTCCTGTGCTACGACGATACGCTCGACTTTCACCCTTCCACTCTTCCTGTTCACCCGCACCTGTGCCAGCGACATGCCCACGACGAAATGGCCGGGGACATACCCTGGATCGGAAGCAGGTAAATGGTTGGAGAGATCGAACGTGCCGGTGTATCGTAATGGTTGGCCATGTTGTTGCCACTCCTGTGCAACGGCCTGCAATGTAACACTTCGCCGGGGATCTTCCCACATGTAAACACGGTGCGCAGCAAGGCTCAGTTGTCCGGGGGCGATATCGATCATCTCGGCAGCCGTGCCGATGATAGCCTGTTTCAGCACACGTGAAGCATTACGAATCGCCCCGCCTATCCAGTACGTCGAACGGCTTCCTCCGTAGATTTCACTGCTAATCGTGTTATCTGTGTCGCCATTGACCAGGACGATTGCTTCACGGGGTACGCCCAACACATGGCTGGCAAACTGACTCATCACCGAATCCAGGCCCTGCCCCGCTCTTACCGCCGTATAATAGAGGGTGATTCTACCTTGCAAATCCAGGCCGGCCTGAGCGGTTACCTTTGTAGCCCCGGCTTTGCTGTAGCGATACCATGCGGCGGCCACTCCCGAGCCAACGTAATCCTTTTCAATTGCGCTCTGTCTGACTTGTTCTGTTTCAATCCGAAGAGCCTGCCACTCTGGGCGTATGGTCTCGAGTATCTCTTTAAAGGCAAAGGACTCATCGAAGGGTTGGCCAAGAGTTGTGCCACTGCCTTGGTCCACTGCATTGTGCATTCGCAGGTCGAGCGGATCGATGTCAAGACGGACGGCCAATTCGTCTAAGCAGCATTCCAGGGCCATGGTCCCCTGGGGCATGCCGTAACCCCGAAACGCCCCGGAATTCGCCCAGTTGGTATGGGCAATGCGGACATCATAATCTATGGCCTGCCAATCATAAGGGCCGATACCGCTCTGAGCCACCAGGGCGGCGATATCAGGTGCACCGCCATAAGGGCCGGCATTACCAATGGCGTCTGCTCGTAAGCTTAACAGTTTGCCATCGGACCGTGCACCGATCGTGTAGTTGAATCTAAAAGGATGGCGCTTGAAAGTTGCGGCAAATGTCTCACGACGTGTGAAGACCAATTGCAGCGGTTGTCGCAAGAGGTAGGCGGGCAAGGCAATGGCTACAACGGGCCAGAAGTAGTGCCGCCCCCCGAAGCTGCCGCCCATTTCCGAGGCGATCACGCGCACTTTTTCGGGGGGAATGGCGAGCATGGAGGCAATCTGCAACCGCCGAACGTGCGGTTGCTGGGTGGGGCCGATCACGACCACGCGTCCTCTATCATCTGTATAAGCCACGATGGCTTCAGGTTCCATTGTCACATGATCTTGACTGGGCATCTCATACTCGGCGCTGAGTGAAATGCCTGCGAGTGTCCCGGTAGTTTGCACATCTCCTTTTTGAATCCTATGTGTTTCGTAGCAATTGCCCTGGGGATGTAAATGCGGGGCCGATGGCTGCAGAGCCTTTTGAGGATCGCTCAGCGCCGGCAGTAGTTCGTAGGTGACTCGAATGGCGTCTACCCCCGCCACAGCGCTCGCCGCGTCAACAGCGACGACAAAGGCAATCGGTTCACCGATCATGCGCACACGTTCTGACGCCAGGATTGGCTCTAGCGTATGCCCGGAATCCTGTTCCACAGTCAGGGCTTCTTTCATGTCCAAGGCATCGCTAAACTGTGTAACGCCGGGGATATCGGCGGCTGTGAACACCCCCCGCACCCCTGATATGGCTTGGGCAGGGCCTGTATCAATACTGACAATTCGGGCATGCGCATGGGGGCTGCGGAGCATTTTGATACACAGCATACCTGGTAGGGCAAAGTCACCGGCATAATGCGTAACGCCGGTGACTTTGTCGACTGCATTCAGGCGACGGAGATGCCCACCTATCGCATGCTCTGGCTCTGTGGGCGTCGGTTTTGTCTGAGGTACTGTTGTAGCCATCACCGCATCGACTATCTTGATATAGCCCGTACAGCGGCAAAGATTGCCTTGCAACGCTCGTATCACTTGCTCTCGCGTGGGTTGGGAGTTTCGCGCGAGTAGCGCTTTGGCGGAAAGGAGGGTGCCGGGCGTACAGTAGCCGCACTGCACTGCGCCATGATCGATAAATGCCTGCTGTAAGGGATGCAACGCGTCTTCAGCGCTGAGCCCTTCGATGGTGAGCACCTGAGCATCAGCCACAGTCTCCATTTTCGTCAGGCAGGAACGAAGCGCCCGCCCATTTACCAGCACAGTGCAGGCGCCACATTGGCCTTCATAATCACAACCCTTTTTGGTGCCGGTCAGTGACAGGAAGTCCCGCAAGTAATCTAATAGTGTCAGAGCTGGATCACCATCGAAATTCACGAGCGTGTTATTCAATTCAAACGAGATGCTGATGTGGTGTTCGGGGCTTATGTTAGTCACTGCGCAAGGTGGCCGTAAGGGGAGTCTCGTTGTGAATGTTGCCTACAGGTTATCTGCCGGAGGAGCGAGAAGATCGAGTAGCGGCTGGATCGTGGCAAGCATGGGCAGTTCAAAGACGGTCTCTTCGATGGCTGTCACACGTTCTGCGGGTAAAACCTCACTGGCAAGCCAACGATATTTCGTCCGTAGCTCGGCATCTGTCAGAGGGAAGTCGTCCTCTCCGCGAAAAGTCGTATCTCCACAGGCATACGTACTGCCATCAGTCAGAGTGATCTTCGCCCGAGCCAGAAACCTGCCAGGGAAACGTTCAGTAATATCAGGCGCCTCGATTAAGATGATTTTATCTGCCAGGCTAAGGACACGCTCGTCGTGCAAATAGTCTTCGAGCAGTTGTTTGGGTCCCACACCTGGCCAGACTTGTTGGGATGAATCCTCACCCGAGTTGGCGATCAAAGCCGCGGCCACGGGATAGGGAAGACTGTATTGTGCCTGTTCCGTGGTGGCTGGCCGAGGGTGAGCCAGACGCGTGGCTTTAACGAAAGTCTCGATTTCAATCTGTTGGATTTGTCCCACGGCAATGTTATGGTCCCGCACAAGACCCAGGACAGCCTCGATGGCCGGTTGCGCCCACCAGCACACAGCATGGACTTTAAAGCCCTGCTCCATGATCATCCAGCGAGATGCCAGATCTTGCCAGTCAACGGCAATTTCAGGCGCCTCTACTGTGATGGCCGGTGCACCCGTAAAACCCGAGGCAGCCAGCATACCCGAGCTGATCCCGGCCATTGCGCCCCATCCGCTGGCATCTTTTACCATGGTTGGGTGATCGATACAGCGCATCATCTGAGAGCGTGGGCCGTGGTATTCGGCAATTCCTAAGGCGTGGCGCGTTTGTTCAGCACTAAGACCATGCATGCGGCTGTAGATGGCTGCGGAGGAGACCGCGCCCCAGGCGCCAGACGTGTGATAGTCACAAGCTGTAGCGTGGAGGATTACGGCGGCGCGGCAGGCGATATCGTAGCCCACCACCATGGCAGTGAGAAACGCCTCTCCTGAAATGGATCGCTCTGTTGTTGCCTCTATTTGCTCGCTCACGGCCATAACAGTTGGGAAAACATGTACACCGGCATGTCCGAGGCTCTGGCGATAACTATCATGGATATCCATGGCATCAATGGTCATGCCATTGGCCATGGCCGCGCCTGGGGCGCTACAGCAAGCTCCGTTTAGCAGTAACGTGGCTTGATCCCCACCAAATGTATCCAGGGCATGCTTGTGAATGATCGGGGAAAGTAGCGTTTGTCGGCCACCACACAGAGAGCCTAAAACATCCAGCAAACAGAGTTGCGCCCGATACTGCACCTCCGGCGGACAGTCGTGATAGGTGGTTTCGTGGATAAACTGTAGAATGTGATCCACATTATGCAGTTTGTTCATGGCGGGGTTCTCCCTCAAAGCGTGACCTGTTGCGCCAACTTGGTCATGTGGCGCGTGGCATTATAATAACGGGTGCGTCCTAAATGAGTTGGAGACAGAGTAAATCTGGTAAACTAAAGGAAACAAAAACCAACCTTCAAACAAACCAGGAGAAGAACTATGTCATCCAACTCAGAAGAGATTGTACAA
>PIVW01000155.1 GCA_003353825.1 Chloroflexota bacterium | reverse complement strand
ACAGGGCAAATATCGAACAAAAATAGGGATGAATGCCTTGAAAACGATCAGTTTTTGACACTTTCTCTCCACCAAATTGTCTGTTTTGGTGCCGTAACGAAATTGGCGAAGGTATTAAACTTCACGACCGAATTGTTCAGCATTGCGGTTACGGTGCTGATTGTGGATTGGCTGAACGAGCGTAGGCAGACGCAACAATTAAAGGAACAGCTAATCCGTGATATGGGCGGACAGGTGAATGATTTTGCATTGCGGGCTGTGCGGGAGCTTAGGCAGCATGGTTGGTTGGAGGATGGTTCTTTGAAAGATGCCGACCTGGTTAATGCCAATCTCGAAGGTGCCAGTCTATGGGATGCCAATCTCCAATTTTCCTATCTGGTGAATGCCAAGCTCCAGGGTGCTGGCTTGATAGAAGCCAAGCTCCAAAATATCAGGTACAACAATCGCACCACCTGGCCCGACGACTTCGACCCACAAGCTGCTGGCGCAATCAATGTAGACAAGCCGCCCCCAAACACTGAGGATGATGGCCCAGAGGAGGGGCCATAGTCCGTTGTGATGACACACACACTACGCTTGCTAAACTGGAACCTCGAGTGGGCTAAGCCCAACTCAAAACGAGGGCGGATTCTGCTCGACACCATTGTCAGCCAGAAACCTGATATCATATGTATCACCGAAGGCTACCTCGACCTTCTACCAGTTGACGGTCACCTGATAACCTCGACCGCCGACTACGGCTACAAACTCGTGCAGGGAAGACGCAAGGTGCTACTCTGGAGCAAAAACTCCTGGCGCCATGTGATGCACGCTGAACATGGCGATATGCCAACGGGACGATACGCAGAGGGAGTCACAGACACAATTCTGGGCAAGGTTCGGGTTGTTGGGGTCTGCATCCCCCGGAGTCACGCTCATGTCAACACCGGACAAAAAATCGAAAAGCATGGGAAGACCACCAGCGGTATCTTGACCATTTGGACACGGTTATCCCTGCACGTACTGACTTACCTACAATTGTCTGTGGAGACTTCAATCAACGTATTCCCCGTACACGTGCCCCTTACCGTGTCTATAACCCGCTCATGGCGCTGATCACCGCCAATCAACTCCAGGTTCCCACCGCAGGCACGATCCCTGACATCGAACAGCAGACAATCGATCACGTTCTCCACGACAGTAAGCTAACAGCAGTCAACATAAGGGGTTTACCTGCTCGCACTGACGATGGAATCCGCTTGAGCGACCACGCCGGCATCGTTGTAGTTTTGCAATCTGCCCAATAGGTTTGCTGCTCATTCGTTGCAATTTCAGTAGACTTTTACTCGAAGCTATATCCACCAACACTCGCTCAAGTTCAACCGCGTGATCACCGAAAAACCTGAACCATACACCACCTACCTTTGAGGAGCAATCGTTTCAGCGTGCATATGGGCAATACCGAGACACCTTAATTCTGGTCATCTGTAAAATCGATATACCAGTGCGTTCCATCACAGAAAGGCTTGTTTTTCGATCCGCCACAGCGGCAGAGTGGGTAATGTTCGGTCGAGGCGCCTTCGCCGCGTTCGGTATCGAGCAGGTCGGGCCCGCCCGTCACCATGCAGGGGCCGTTTGGCGAAACATAGATGGCGGGATCGCCGTCGCGGTCCCGATGTTCAACGCCACCCTGTGAATAACTGAGAGCGCCTGAAGGACAGCGTCTGATAGTGGCAACGATGGCATCGCCACTTGCAGCCTTTGCGTCTATCCATGGTTCCTGACCGCTGCGAAAGACAGCGGGCAAGCCATCCGAGCAGTATCCAATGTGAGCGCAGATACCGCGATTGTCGTGGATGGTCACCTCCTCGGCTTTGTAATTCTCCCGTTTGTCTCGAACCCGATCATCCGATTTATCTGAATTAAATCCCACCTTGGCATGGGCGCCGTCGCAAAAGGGCTTCTTGCTCGATTGTCCGCAACGGCATAAAGCCATTTTTCGTCTGGCAGTGATAGCGCCCTTGCTATTACTGAGGTCTTCAAGATTCGTCACCAGATAAGGACCGTTGGGCGAGGGCTTGATAGTTGGTGTGGGGTTTTCTTCTGAACTCATGGCATTCTCCTTACGTAACGCAGCGTATTCCAAGGTGTGGCTACTGGGTCTGAGTTAGCGCTCATTGCTCAAGAATCTTCATCCTAACAGGTCAGATACCCTGTTGCAACCAGCATCGAGAGCAGGATGTGGCCTGCATCTACACCCTACTTGGCCATACACCTGCATGCTTATTGCCGGTGCCCTACCTTGTCAGTTCTAATAGGTTGTGGTAAAGATCGGTAGCAACACATGATTGTGCTGTGCTACGTTGTGGCTGATCGCTACTTAACGTGCAATTCCCCGGCTCGATCCCCCCACCAAGCCTCGACGTCGTCCTCTAGGGATTATCATGTGCGCACAGATTAAAACTTTCCCCAATTGTTAAGCCGTGTCCGCTAATCGTAGTCGTACCGTAAGGTTCCAGTTCGAATAGCGACTGGATCGGGTCTAGTACCAGACCGGCAATGAGGTTATAATGATGGTTTATGCAGAGTGACACGCCATCCATGCAGTTGGGGACAGTTTCATCACTTGACGCTATTCAGCGGCAGGTGATTTTTCCCGCCGCGCGAACCATGTCACTCTAAAATGGCAGTCTCCCAAATCACATCAGGCCCCCTTCACCTCCGGGGGAACTGTTACCCCAGATTACCCCAAACACAATATGAGAAAATTTTTCATCTCATTTAGCAGACTCTGGCCGTTGCTCCTGATCCTATCTTTTGTGGTGGGACCCATCCAAACTGCCACAGCACAAAGCAATGATACAGATCCCATCGACGTCATCCTTGTTATAGATGACTCGGGAAGCATGAGTGATCGCTGGGCCAGCGGCACGCGGCGTCCTAATGATCCCCAGGGATTGCGCCACAGCGCCGCCCGTTTGTTCATCGATCTCGCACAAGAAGGGGATAGAGTGGGCACGATATCCTTCCACTCGTGGCCCACTGCCTTGGGAGAGCTAGCACAGGGTAACTTGACAACCATCAGCGGTCGAGATAGTAGAGAGGGACTTAAAAACGCCATCGTGCAACCCACGGAACCTGCACCGGAGCAGCGCCTGACCGACATGCGCCTGGCCCTGCAAATGACCAGCCAACTCTTGCAAGAGAACGCCACAGGCAATCGCCAATTCGTCGTCTTTCTCAGCGATGGACTTCCCTATCCCCCAGACCAACGCCAGGAGTTGAGGGACGCCATCCGCGAGTTGGCGAACAATGACGTGACCATGTTCCCTATCTTGTTGGGTAAGGATGTCGACGAAGAAATTGCCGATTTGATGGCTGGGCGCTCAGGCGGTGTGGTGCAATCCTTGTCCCTTCCGGGTGATTTGCTGCAAGCGTACGCCCGTGTCTATGGCTTTATCCAGCCGGAACGATATGTCGACGAAATCGATTTGAGCAACGGCCGTTTGGCCAGCTTCCGCACCAGCCCCGATCAGGGCATCACCCATCTCAATGTGCTGCTGCCCAAATCCGTAGATGCAGAGGACGGCTTCGCCGATCTGACGCTGAACGGTGAGTCGATCTTGAATCAGAATGTCCTGGCCGACGGCGCTTCACTGGGGCGGTCTGGCGATACCCATTACGAGGTCGTCACCCTGGCCAACAATGCGCCACTCGCCGGTGAATGGATCGCCTCCGCCACCAGCGCCGGTCAGGTCGATGCCACCCAGGCGCTCGTCATTGCAGACTCGGTAGCGTCGCTGTTGTTGCAGTACCCCATCGCCGAAGATGCGGCCAATTCAGTGGCGCCGCGTTATTATCCGTCCGGAAAACCGGTACTCATGGCTGTTGCAGTCGAACAGGATGGCGCCCGTGTGACAGGATTAGACATGCAAGCGGTCGCCGATGGCGTCTTGAACCCTCTGAGCAATGGCGGGCTCTCCAGCGACGGCAGTCTTTACTGGTCGATCTTGCCGCTCTCAGGTAGCGAACGGGTTGGCGAGAGCACAGCGGTCGAGGTACAGATTGGCAATGAGCTAACACCGATACGTTTACAGAAAGAATTCTCATTGGTCGCCGCGGATCTACCAAGTTTGGTGGCCGATTCCCCCACATCACAAGACAGGGGCCTGAGTGATGATGGGCGCTTGCACCTCAAGACGCACTTCGAGGGCGAAGTCCTACCTGAGCAAAGCAGCGTTGTCGCTTATGTGACAGATGTAAGCAGCGCTGAGGTCACAGAAGTGAATCTGGCTTGCGGTCTGGATGGCGTCTGTGAGGACCGCAGTTTTATCCCACAACAGGGCACCACCTACCAGATCACCTATCTGGCTGACGCAGTGGCAAACGACATCCAGTACAGCGACCATGCCAGTACAGATTTGACGATGCGCGATGCCCTGCTTTTGGATTCGCTGCCCCCGATCCTGGATTTCGGGCGCGTTCCCCCCTACGAGACCAGCATCACTCGCGATATCGTCCTCTCGGCCTTTACCAACCAAGATGTGGAACTGGAGGCGGATCTGGTGTTGCAGGATGCCGATGGCGCCACGATACCAGGGGCTCTTGGCTTGAGCATTTCTCGACCAGAAAATCGCGAGGGATCACGTTATATCTCGGTGATGCAACTGACCGGTTTCGACGCCTTACCTCCGGGTGAGTACAATGGCCGTCTCGATTTCAGGTCAAGTAGTGATCTCGATATCAATCCACCTTCGGTGGCCGTGCAGTTCACTATTTCCATACCAGAGATCGAGCTCTCACTACCCGAGTCACCCTACCTTGGTGACCTGGCCCGCCCCGGCGACACCAGCGAGTTCAACGTCGAGGCAGAATTTACCAATGGCAGACCCAGTGACATCGAAGCACGGCTGATCGAACTATCATCGGGTGATCAAGTGGTCGATAGCAGTGATTTCCAAGTCACGGTGGGTGCGGCAAGGCCTGTATCAGAGGGATCGCGGCGGTTTATCGTTCCCGTGCAACTGACAACTGGTTCTCGCCCCAAGCCAGGGCTCTATCAAGGTGCCATTCTGTTTAGCTCATCAGAGGGCCTGACGGTTGATCCCCAGCGCACTCAGGTAACCTTTAGCGTTCCTCAACCAGTGACGAATATGTCATTGCCCGAAGATAGACTCGACTTCGGAGCTTCTGCCGATCTCAGTAACTCGATGGTGGCGGAAGTTCAACTGGACCAGACTATTCTGGACCAGCCCCCTCCCCTGGTTGTTTCGATAGAAAACCTACGACACAGCGAGGGTCTTGTCGAAGGCGAAGTACCAGCGCTGGAAGTGAATACCGGCGCTGTACGGCCGTCAGAGGATGGCACCTTTACCTTACCGATATTCGTCGCCGCGGTCGGCAAGGCTGTGCCGGGCCTTTACGAGGGTAGCTTGCGCATTGAGACAACAGATGATGAAATGCTCGTGCAACCTGCCAAAATCGATTTCCTCGTACGGCAATATACGCCCTTGCAGGCTTGGCAGCAACGCTTGATGCCTGTAGCCAATTTCCTGTACGCCTGGTTTGTGCCGCTGCCATTGCTACGTTTGCAAGGACTGGTCGGTTGGCTCATCCTCCTGATTTTGATCAATACCCTGTTGCGCGTACGACCCTCAGCCGGGAAATCACAAGGCATGATCAGCGCTGACGAAACCGGCCAGACCATCAAATTAAATGGCGGCAATCCTGTCTATCTGGTCTCTACCAGCAAAGGCGCACAGCTGAGCCAAAAGAAACGAGATCGTTCTAAAGCGTTGGCGATTATTAGCATGGAACAGTCGGTCGACAGCCGTAGCGAACGATTGGTATGGCGGCCTGTTGTACGACCCAACACAGCTGCGCCAGAACCGGTCAAACTATCGTATTGGCGGCAACGAAACCGTCGCTGGTACTTGATCAAAGAGGAAGGTACACCGTTGAGACATGGTGTGCGCTTCCGCCTGCGTCTGCCAATGAGCGGAGAACGGTATCATTTCCGCTACAATGCGCAGTAATTTGTATATTATTCCAGGATCTGAACTCGGAATGTAATCGAGTTCACGGATTAACACTGCTGAAACATCGAAAACTGTGTCTAGTTCCTGCAGGATCATCGAGCAGACGCCAGTAAGAGGTGACTATGGTATTCTACGATAATGGCAATCGCGACGCCCAAGACATGCTGCAACGGCCCACACTGACCCCCACCCTTATCCTCGGATTAGGCGGCACCGGAGTCGGCACTTTGCGCGCCTTCAAGAGGCGACTACGTCAGGCTTGGAATATCCCTGCCATGGATGAAGGGCCTGGGATCATTCAGCTCTTGGGCGTTGACACCGTTCCCTGGACCAATTTACCTGGGCAAGAGTACCTGCACCGGCATGAATACGCCTATATCGGTGGATACAACGCCGCCCAAGTATTGCGGCATCTTGATAACCACCCCACTGTGAAATCATGGTGGAATTGGAATGCACAGGAAGTCCCTCTTGGACAGATCCACAGCGGGGCCCGGCAGATTCGGCCCGTGGGCAGACTCTCCTTCTTCCGTCGTTATCGCACATTTTGGAATCATTTACAGCCTAAGCTCAGTCGCATTTCCTCTGTCGCAACCATCGAAGATGTAGAAAACGAAGGCTATCCCGTGGTGCGTGAGGGCAGCATTCGCCATATCTACATCGTCAGTTCGTTGTGCGGAGGCACCGGATCAGGTATCTTCCTGGATGTCGCGCACAGATTACGTGACTATTTCCACGAACAGGCCATCATCACCGGTGTACTGGCGTTGCCTTCAGTTTTTATCGACGAACTGGATAGCGATCTACAAAAAGCGCGTATCCAGGCCAACACCTATGCCGCGCTCAAAGAACTGGATTTTTTCCAGGGGGGCGGGGACTTCGAGGTGCAATATCCGGGCGAGCCCACCATGCGAGTCAGTCGTCCCTTTGACCGCATCTACCTGATCGAACGTAGTAACCAGGCTGGAGAGGTATTGAGCAGTGTGGGGGATGTCATGGAAATGGTGGGGCATCAGATCTTCTTAGAAAATGTCTCGCACATCGGCTCCCATATCTGGGCCTACGATGTCAACATCACCCAGGAACGCAGCGGCCAGGGCAAAAGCATGCTGGCGTATAGCAGCTTCGCCACCTCCTCGATTGTCGTTCCCGAAGAACGCATGCGGGAATATGCCGCTCTCAAATACGTCGAACGCATGCTCGATTTGGGTTTACTCCGAGAACTGACGCCCGGCGACATGAACGACCTGGATGCACGGGCCAGCGTACTGATCAATGCCCTGGATGATGTGCTCCATGGTCAATTCACCGCTTCACAAGAGGGCGAGTATGCGCGCACATCGGCAGATGAAGAAGTCGGCGCGGGTGAGGAAGAAGAATGGGATGAAGCGCTTGATGATGACATCGGCGCTGAGGATGGCGTTGAGACAAGCGAGAGTGAGGGGGCGCCATCAGGGGGATGGAGCCACGAGTCATTCCAAAGCCTTTTGGATGAACTGAAAGAAGAGATCCAGCATGCATCACGGCGTTATGGGCTTCATGGCGCCAGTTATTTCGTCATCGCCTTACAGCGGATCACAGCCACTCGCCTACAACGAAGCCGCAACGAAGAGGATGAATTAAGCGAGCGCATGACCTTACTGGAATCACAGTTGCGCCAGATCCGTGATCCCATGATCATCAATCTGCTCAGTTTTTGGCCATTTGATATGTTGTTCACCAATAACATCAAGCAAGCGAAGCAACGCGAACGGATGATCCTCCGTGACCACCTGTCTCAATTGGACCATGACTTGCGCATAGAACAGATCGCCAAGGGCGTGTGGACACGCCTGACGCCGATGCTGGAGGATCTGGCAGACAGCACTGATGGACGTATCGACGAAATCAAGACGGCTAGAAATCGAGGGTTGGGCGAAGCCCTGCGCGTCTTCTTCCAGCTACGACGGCAGGTGGAGCGAGAGACGGTCTTTAACTTATCCAGCGACGCTGTCAACGAAGCCTATATCATCGAAGATTTTGAGCAGAAAAACTGGCAGCTCATCATGGCTCAACGCATCGAAGAATCGTTGGATGAACTGATCGGCGATCCCAATATCTTCCAAATCAATGTGGCATTGGCTGAGCGTAAAGGACTGCTGGAATCTTCCTTCGCCGAAACCTTGCAATTGCAATCGGAGATCAGACAGCCGGATAATGAGTTTGTAGTTCGCCCCCTTTCTTGGCAAGATATCTACGATCACCTGATGGCACATGGCCGTAGTACCGTCGCCCATTCGATCCCCACCGACGAATATCGTTTCGACCGGATTCTGACCACAGATCGCTCGATGCTTAGCGAACGTATCAAGCAACTCTTTGCTCGCTGCCACCCATTCTGGCGCTTTGACCTGGATAAAGGTGGTTTCGACGAACAAGATCTGGAACACACGATCCTGGTGGGGTTAGATGACGATGTTCGGAACATCAAACTCTACGATCAGCTTCTACGCGATCACACCGAATTCGAGAGAATCTCCACAGGAGAACCTAACCGCATCGATGCTTGCCGGATCGAGCATGGTCTGCCGATTGCCTACCTTGAGTCAATGTCGAATTATCACCGACATTACGAGGACTTTAAATCACGCGGCCCGCTGCACCTCAACTCAGCCTGGCGGATGCTTCCCGAGATTGTGTTGGATAGTGATTCCAATGCCAATAGTCTGCAACTCGATCTGGAATTAACTTCCTCTGCCATCCCCACCATGAACGGCGAAGAAGTTTACCGCTCGGTTCGGGGTGCTACCGCCAGGGATGGACACGATCCAGGCATACAAGACGAAACCTCCTCAATCGAACAGCCAGCCAGCGATTCTGAGAATTAGGAGTCAGCATGTTAGTGGGAGGACATAACAGGGCTGTAATTATCGGCGTTGGCGTGTGGGGGGCGCGAGTGATAGCACACTTGTGGCCCCGTTTGAACATGGTGGATAGAGGTCGCGCCATGGCCTTGGGTTTCGAGACCGATGGCGATACCGCAGTAGAGATGCAGTTGCCACGTCTTAGCGATGTCGTGGGCCATATCCTGGTGTTGCCCGATGATGATGGCAGTATCTCCATCGCCCGCCCCCTAACAGAGCGGTGGGATGATGTGGCATTCACTCGTCAAACCGATATATTGTTCGGATCGAGCCTGGCGGCCGAGACACTACCATTCAATTATCGCCCCAGCCGAGCAGATCTGCGCCAACAGACCTACCAGACCTTGTGGCCGACCCTCGATCTCGTCGCTCGCTATACCGTGGACGCAGAGCCTCCACAACAGCAGACACGGCGGACGCTTCGCGATCTCTTTGTAGAGCATCGATGGGCGATCTCTGCTAACCTGCTGGCGATTCTCGAGCAGGCGCGCGCCGATGAGAACACACCCGACGAGGAAAGCAGCCAATTGACGCTTTATGTCGTGGCATCGCTGAACGACGAATTGGCATCGGCGATCCTGTGGCCGTTGGCCCAATCCCTGCGTAGCCTGATGGGCCCGCATGTCTTAACAGAGATGGTCGGCCTGTTGAGCACAGGCACGTACTCGGTCTCGGATGAGCGGCGGCTTGAAGCTGGCGCCCTCTATGTTGCGCTCAATGAACTGGATTATCTCACCAAGCAAGCTGCCAATGGCGGGGCGGCATCCTCTCGAACCTCGTCAGACATGCTGCTGGGATTCACCACCGCTGGTGAATGCTCCCCACCCTTTGACCGTACCTTTCTCATCGATCGGGAGAAGACCAGTGGTGCTCTGATCAAAAATGATGTCGAGTTGACCACCCTGGCAGGTAACGCTTTGGTGGCACTGCTCACGACCGAGGGCAGCTCTCTCTTGCGCACGACATTAGCCCCTGACGAACGAGAATTGGCAATCAACGGACCATTCAGCAGTTTGGGCGCGGCTTGCATTTATGTTCCCTTGGAGGAGATGTGGGGTCAGGCCCGGCACAAACTCTCTCTCGAAATCCTTAGCAAACACCTGCTGGGTGCTGACTCAGATGTTGATGACGAGATCGCCTTGCAACTTAGCGACCGTTTGGTCCAGCAGTATCTCGATTTCTCAGCCCCAACCGAGCGTATTCTGTTGTCGGACCTTGTACTTGCGGCCGGCGATGTCGATGAAGACATCACAGTGGCGGCGGCCGGTGTCCCCGAAGTGAGCGTAAAGCCGCCAAATGTACCCTTCCCTCGACTACGAAAGCTGACGATGGCCGATCTGGCCGATCATGCCCTTGCCATTAATGAGGCTTTCGATAGGTACGAGGTCGAATCGATGGAGGCCTGGGCGACAGTTATCAAACATGATGAGCGCTTGACTGCCACCTCCGTTGGGCCGGAAGAAGAAGCGACCGCACTGGGTTCGATGCTGACGCAAATTGACAATGATGTTTTGAGATTGATCACAACCCAGGACAGGGGCATAAGAGCAGCCGTTGCTTATGTTGCCATGTTGTCGGATTATTTCGATGAGCAGAAAAAAGGATTGGATCGCACTCGCTCGCGCTGGCTCAAGCAGACCACCTCGGATGCACCGGTCGTCCGCCAACAGCGCTTGGATTGGATGAGTGAGATTCCGTTCCTATCTAGTCTGCCGAGCTGGTCGGTTTTGCTCCTATTTATCATGCTTTTAACAATGATTCTAACAACCGTTGCGGCATCCCTGTGGCTGCAAGTGGGATTGTTGACCACCTTCCAATGGACTATCGCCGCGGGTCTGGCAGTACTGATCATCGGACTGTTTCTGAGGATCATGTACCAACGCTGGCTACAGACAAGCCTGATAGATATTCGGCGGAAGCGCCAGCAGCGTTTAAACCTCATTGGCAGGATCATTGTGGCTGATGCGCAATTGATATTTCTTACAGCACTGGTGGATGCAGTGAAGAAGCGCTTGCGCTTGTTGGAAAAGACGGTGGCCCAATTGGAACAGACGCAATATGATGTATCTGTTCAGTTGAGGGAACCCCTGGTGCCTACGCAGTCTTTTGTTCGGCAACCACTGTCGCAAGAGGAGTTGTACGATGTAATTCGTTCGCAACCGCCACAAGTTGGGGATGGCGCCCTGATTTCACGGATTTTCCGCGAAGATGACGACAGCCTGCGGCTCATTCGCCAGGTATGGAAAGGGGCCGTGTGGCCTGATGTAGGCGAAGAGAGGCCGCGCTTTGCCCAATCTGAACCGGTCACCCAAGATCTGACTGAGGCGTTGAATATCACCATTGAGCGATACGCGGCGCGTTTAAGCCAACCTGTGGCCCCCACCGATGTCAATGTCGAAGACCTGCTGCCCCGGGCAATCCCCGGCTACAATGCCCATGATTTCCTGAATAGTTTGCGCAGAAAAGCAAAACCCTGCATTCATATCGACGACCATGTGGTGACCGCGCCCATCGGCGTCGACATTATGGCTGTGCCTTT
>PIVW01001401.1 GCA_003353825.1 Chloroflexota bacterium | reverse complement strand
CGCGCACAGTCATCTCGTTGACAGCGAGCACCACCCGCTCCAGAAGCTGGCGGAACTCACAACACCTCACCGCCCAGCCAACGGCGCACTTGACTGTGGACACCAGCTCCTTCACCTTCTGGTCCGGGACACTGGGGATCTGGGTCCGGCTTCGTTCCGCGCTTGCGCTTGGGCCATCGCTTTCATTCTGTTGACTCGTTGCCGGGCGGGTCCGGGCTATTCGCCCGGCTCGGGCAAGTTGAGTTGGCGAGCTCAATTGTCCCTCCTTATGCAGATGTGTCGCGCATTGCAGTCTTTGGGCGTCGAAAACCATCACCCGGCGAATAGGCGATTCACAGTTGGGGTGAGTCACATATCGGAATAGTGTGTCTTTTTTTAGTAGTTTCGATCTGCATAGAGGGAATAATTGGAATCCTGAGATCCTTGGGATTACAGCGGTGCACTCCCATTGTTGTTCCCAACACCACAATCATCATTATCATCTTCTCTTCCGAATGTGACAGAATCTGCATACAACTGAATCAACATTGCCTTTAGGACCTCTAGTTACAATCTTTAAGCCATATTAATGCAATTGTGTGGCGTTTTAGCTGTACAACAAGCTCAGGATGGCCGTCAAAGGGAGGGATGTATATTTCGTTGTGTTGTGTGATTATATACAGGCTACA
>PIVW01001400.1 GCA_003353825.1 Chloroflexota bacterium | reverse complement strand
AAGAAGCGGGGTTTTAAGGGGTATATAGACAATATCTGCAACAACCGCACCTTCGCCCATGACACTGATATCGATATCCAGGGGCGGTTGGCCCTGCATGCCCAGCGAGGTGGAATTTATAAGCAGGCTTGCATCTTTAAGAAGCCCGGGCAGATCATCCCAACTAGCAGGTACGATGGCTGGACCAAACCGGTCGAACATGCCCTGTGCTTTTTCAAAGGTCCGGTTAACAACATGGATTGTCTTAAGGCCCCGCTCCAGCAAGCCATAAATCACCGCCCGTCCGGCACCGCCAGCTCCCAGCACAATTGCGTAAGGGGTGCGATTTTCCCAGCCGGGGGTAATCGCATCAAGCGATCCTAAAAAACCCTCAGCATCCGTGTTGGTTGATCGCAGGGTGCCGTTTTCGAACCACAAAGTATTGGCAGCCCCGATAGCTCGCGCCAGCTCGTCGGCCTGCGTCAGTTCTAAGGCGGCCTGCTTGTAGGGCATGGTGATGTTGGCCCCGGCATAGCCGTGCTCGCGAAGATGGGCGATAAACTCTGGAAAATCATCATGCGCGATTTCTTCGATGCGATAATCGCCGTCGATCCCATAGCGCTTGAGCCAGTAGCCGTGCAGCATGGGAGAACGCGAATGTTTCGCCGGATATCCGATCAGGCAGACGCA
>PIVW01000681.1 GCA_003353825.1 Chloroflexota bacterium | reverse complement strand
TCTGGATTGGCTAGAACACTAGCCTTACGAATGCAACGAACAGATCATCAGCAAATTTCTGCCCAATGTTGAGACCTACCGGGCACTGGCCGAGCTTGGGATCGACTCTCCTGATATCCAGGATAACCTGGGTGAGCAGATTGATGTGGCCGTACATAAATTGCTGCAACGACAAAACGCTGACGGTGGTTGGGGATGGTTTGGCGGCGACCCCAGCCAGCCCTTCATTAGCAGCTACGTTCTCTTTGGCTTAGTGGAAGCCCAAAAAATCGGCCTGACCATCGACCCGCAGATGCTGAATGACGGCATCGCCTATGTGCAACACCAACTCAAGCCTGTTGATGATCTGCGCGGCTATAAACTCAACCAGCAAGCCTTTATGCTTTATGTGCTCGCCGAGACAGGGGAGAGCGACATCGGTCGCACCGTATCCGTCTATGATGTGCGGGAACGACTCGGCCATTATGGGCGGGCCTACCTGGCGCTGGCCTTTGGTAAGCTGGCAGAAAACGGGGAACCCACGGCCCAGGTGAGATTGCAGCAGCTTGTCGACGATCTCAAGGGTGATGCTACGCTCTCTGCTAGCGGCGCGCATTGGCAAGAGGAAAGCGTCGACTGGTGGACGATGAATACCGACATCCGCAGCACCTCGTTGGCCCTGACAGCGCTGGCCCGTTTCGACCCAGACAATGGCCTGACCCCCAACGTCGTGCGTTGGCTCATGGTTGCGCGTAAAGCCGGGCGCTGGGAGACCACTCAGGAGTCGGTTTGGGCGATTATCGGCTTGACAGACTTCATGGTTGCCACACAGGAACTGAAGGGTGATTATAGCTATCAAGTCACGTTGAACGGCGGTGATCTGGCAGAGGGTGTTGTCACGCCGGACACAGTGGGCGAACCTATCGATCTACGTGTGGCCGTGCAAGACCTGCTTCTGGACCATGCCAACGCCCTCACGATCGCCCGCTTTGCCGTACCAGAGCAGACAGGAGCCGGCCAGATGTATTACACCAGCCATCTCAACTACTTCCTCCCAGCCTCTGACCTCGAAGCGCTGGACAGAGGTATCGTCGTGGCGCGAGAGTACACGCTGGCGGATGATCCTGAACGGGCTATCGACACAGCACAGGTCGGCGATATTATCGACGTAAAACTGACGATCATCGCCCCTTCAGACCTCCACTATCTCGTATTGGAAAGCCCTCTTCCGGCCGGCGCCGAAGCTATCGATCCCAGCCTGGCGACAACCAGCCAGATATACGAGGGACCGGAACTACGGCCTGAAGTTAGCGCTGATTCGCCCTGGTTCTGGTACTGGCAACCGACCCAACACGAGTTGCGAGATGAGAAAGTGGTGCTGTTCGCCACAGAATTGGCAGCCGGCACCTATATCTACAGGTACCAGATGCGTGCCGGGCTGTCTGGCGAATTCCAGACACTGCCAGCGATAGCTTTCGAGATGTATTTCCCCGAGGTCTGGGGTCGCAGTGCGGGTGAAGTGTTCAGCATCCAGGCTGATTAGCATCAGATATTGACAGTCCCTTCACACTGACCGGCTAGCCCCCAGACTGCATGAGGGCTAGCCCTCCTTTATAGGTTTGCAAGGTCTTAAATTGCCCGTTAAACTTATGGCAGGTGTGAATACTGCGCCACGATGCACCACTCGAAGAAAGGATTTTTGTGTACAGTACCAGCATTATTGCACTGCTACTTTGTATCTTAGTGGCCGCGGCCTTATCACGCAGGATCGAGGGCACCATCATCACGATGCCGATGGTCTATACAGCAATGGGTTTGGCAATCGGCGCTCAAGGATTGGGGCTCGTTCTTCTAGAGCCGTTCAGTGAACTTGTTGAAATCATCGCCGAAGTGACACTAGTTATTGTCCTCGCTTCCGACGCTGCTCGAATTAGTCTACGCGATATCAAACGCCATCATTCTATCCCCCTGCGCCTGCTCGGGATCGGCCTGCCTTTGACCATGATTGCAGGTACAGGTATCGCATGGCTGATGTTCGGTGAATTGGGTTTCTGGGGCGCTGCCGTGATTGCGGTCGTTTTGGCGCCCACCGATGCCAGCTTGGGACAATCAGTGGTTAGCAATCCCAAAGTACCACTGCGCATCCGCCAGGCCCTTAACATCGAGAGCGGCCTCAACGACGGCATTGCTATGCCCTTTTTACTCTTCGCCATCTCCCTCGCCGTGGCCAACGAGGAACATATGCAAGCGGGGGAGTTTATTGCCTCGACCTTGATGACGGTCTTGTTAGCTGTCGTGGCAGGGGCAGTAATTGGCTGGCTAGGGGTCAAATTCATCGCATGGGGAAGGAAGAGTAGTTGGATGTCCCTTCCTTTTCAAAAGATCAGTGGCATCACCCTGGCGTTGCTTACGTATGGCGTCGCCGAAATGATCGGCGGCAACGGATTTATCGCCGCCTTTTTGTTCGGACTGACAAGCGGCAATTTTTACGATGCAGACGAGGGTAAAATCATCAACGACTTTGTCGAGATCGAAGTGCAACTATTGATCTTGTTGACGTTTGTGTTTTTCGGTGCCGTCATGCTACCGCCTGCATTAGATAACCTCAGCCCCAAGATCGTTCTATATGCGATCCTCAGTCTAACGCTAGTGCGGATGATACCGGTTGCAGTCAGCTTGATGGGATCAACGGTACGAATCAATACGAATTTGTTCATCGGCTGGTTTGGACCGCGCGGTACCGCATCGGTTTTATATATTTTTACAGCCTTGGAATCGGCTGACATGAT
>PIVW01000680.1 GCA_003353825.1 Chloroflexota bacterium | reverse complement strand
TTGTCACGACTGCTGTTCCAGCAGAACCTGTAAATCCTGTAATCCATTCACGCCTGGCAAAGCATTTTGCAGGGTATTCACTGAGGTGAGGGTCATTGCTAGGTATAATGAAAGCATCCAAGCCCCTCTTCTCGAGCCATTGTCTGAGGCCTACCAACTTTTAAAGGGGTGAGGCAATGTGTCGCAATAATAGACACAGCAGCAAATACCAAAAGAAACACATTCGCTGAGCTGCATTAGAGTCGACCATCGCTGACAACAACAATGACTAGTACTATATTATTTCTACTCGGGGGTAACTGGGAAAAGGGATATTCACAACCACGCGCCACCCATCGTGAAAAACGGCTGCAGTGCATGCCACACACGTACATATAGGTACCATCATCACTAACAACAACTAAACTCACCTTGCTGTCTTTCGTTCTAAATTCTGTACTACTGCTGGTGTGCGCTGCCCTCCCTTGAAACTTCTCTACTGCTTTCGTTGTCTTCCCCCCACGGTACGCACCAACCCAGGAGATTGATAAGAGTGGGCAGGGGCCCAAACGTTGCTTCAGCCTGTCTTGATGATGAATAAAGCCTTTACCATATCCACTGCCGAGAGATACCAGACATCTATTCGCCTCATTCACGGCTGTTGATACTACCCTGGGAGTAAATGCATTCAACAAGTAGCGACTCACTCCACCCAATGCAAATGTCAGCACAGATGTCATATGCATAGCACAGACTCCGTAGCGATACCAAGTGGCAAGCGACAATCCATGCATCGCCGGCATGAGAAGATATGTCAATAGCGGCGGCATTAACGATGGTAGTAACATAATCTTCAGACCTATCAGCAACAGAAGCAATAGAAACAACAGAATTAACAGCGATAGGGCCACTAACAAAAAGGCTGGAGAGAAGCAATTAAAAAAAATAGTAAGTGAATGCAATAGTCCCGCCCATCAGAGGTTTAAATGCCACAAACACTGAACATAGAAGAACTTACAGCAGTGCTATCTCTAAGAAGGTGCCTGAAGTGGCCAAAACGTGACTTGGGCGCTCTAACACAGGTCGTGACAAAGAATTATGGTAGTAGCATGCTAGCGAATGCAATAACCTCAGACCACAGCAGCAGCGGTTTCAATGGCATAAAAACAGTAGTAGTGAACGCAAAAATAGTAACTGCAGAGAAGCAGCGCCTAAGAGTAGGGGTTAGGGGGCAAGGTCTAGGGTTACTGTTAGTGCACCACTGTAGGTAGTGGTACACTAGGTCGGTTTTGCCAGAGCAAATCGACTTTCAGCATAATGGATGTTACAGGCTAGGATGTTACAAGAATAGTGTAACGCCTAAGCAAGTAGCGTTGCATCGTAAGTTCCTCCTAGATAGTAAAGGAACTTGCATTTTAATGCTAGGGGAACACAGGTTCCCGTAAACTTCAGTATAGGAACATTCAGTAGGGAACTTGCATGTTCCTATACGAATTGAGAAGAGTAGTAATCTTCTCACTTCCTTTCTCATCAACTCCTCACTACCCAAGTTAGAGGAGTAGTCTATTCCTAGTAGAGTCTAAATTGGAGGCAGAAAGTAAAAGGAGTAAACAATAAGGCATCGTTTAAGCTGCACTCAGTGACTCATTCCCCTTAAAAGGCCAGGGCGGTCAGAAGGGATCCAGGAGACTCCAGTGAGTCTATATTTCGATACGAGGAAACGATAGTTCGTGTGAGTGGTTCGCGACAGTGAGATGGAGCGGAAGATGGGAGGCCCTCGGTTTTTAGGAGAACGAGTAAATGGAATTTATGGGCAACAAGGATCGTCCGGCTACGGTCGCTTGGGAACCCTCACTGGAGGGCAAATGCATCAAAGTTCTTACGGTTGGGAAAATCCGTCACGGATCTCCTGCCCGGTTTCGCATACAGCGCCAAGAATAAGACACTGGCGTCGCATGCGGAACTCAAGGCCACCACCGTGCGGTGCGTGGATCCTGGCGTGCGTCGAACCTACACCTCGGTCGATCTGCTGACGGGTGAACCGGACGTACGCACTTCAGTCATGAAGTTGCGGTCGCGGTCGTGGCAGAACCGCAAGCGAGCCAAGGTCCACGGCACCAAGATGAAGTGCTGGCACGACGCAGAGCTCGGTGCGGTGCAGGGGCAACTCAACACAGTCCCGTTCCGCACGTCGTCCAGCGCCGCGTGCTACGCGAGGTACGTGGACGGCATCCTGCAGCATTGGGATGCACTGTGGGCGTTCGCGATGCAGCGCAAGGTGCGCAAGCTGCGGTTTCACGCGTCCGTGGACGCCCAGCGTACACTCGATCGAGAAGTCGATCGATTGTGTCAACCGCGCGTCGGCGACACCCGTACACTACTTGTGTACGGAAATGGTGCATCGACCAACTTGTTTGGCAAGACCAAGCAAAATGTTAAGGGCCCGGCCCGCAAGCTGTTTGACACAGCTGTCCGGCGCAAGAAGGCCGTGTGCGTGTGGGCGGACGAGTTTCGCACGTCAAAGCTCGACATCTACGGCCACCAACTGATTCATCCGCGCGAGACGCGCGCTGAGCACCTGCGCCCTGCCCCGTGCAAGGCCAGAACCCACGCCGAGGATGCACTCGGGTGCCGGTGTTTCTGTACGCACCGCAGCTGCGACGCCAAGCGCACCGTGGGTCGCTGGTGCGCCGGCCACGCTAAACCCCAGTTCCAATACGATGTGTGCTACCATAACCATGGTCTCAGTCAGCACGGGCATCGGATGTGGAACCGTGACGTGGTCGGCGCACTGAAC
>PIVW01000154.1 GCA_003353825.1 Chloroflexota bacterium | reverse complement strand
ATCTTTCTTAACGGTTATCCGGTGGAGGGAAAGGTGACGTCCCAGCATTTTCAACACGCGATCGACAGGCGCTCTTGCGTTGACGATCCGGTTTCTGGTTCCCGCTGTTTTTCTGGCGTAGACCCTCAAGTTGTCGACGATTTCGGCCATTCGCCTGATCTCCATGACCACGCTTTTTGTGGCTCAGATCCAGGGCATACCCCAGCGACCTGGTGTGTGGATATTTGCCCCGGCCATTTTCTTGCTCCTGGCGGCCATTTTTCTACCCAGTCGATGGGTACGAGCCCGTCAGCTTACCTTGACCTGGTGGTTGCTGCCTCCCCTGGGCGTATTTCTGATCTCGCTTTTGTCCCCAATATTCACAGATCGTTATCTGATCTGGACGTTGCCCGCCCTAAGTATACTGTTGGCCCTAGGTGCGTGTACCGTTTATCGACGTAACCGCTGGTTGGCGTGGGTCTTGGTCGGAATCCTGGTTGGGTACCAGTTATGGGCGGGTTGGCGTGAGACAACAGAACCAATCAAATCTGATTTTCGAGCTGCAGCCGCCTATGTCGCTAATCAACGCCAACCCGATGATGTCACCCTCTTTCTTATCCCAAATATTCGTTACACTTATCAGTATTATGACCCAGGGATCGAGAACGAATCACCAGAACATGCTTATCCCTGGTTCGATGCCCCGTACGCTAATCGTGAACCTGATGCCAGCCTGCTTCCCGATACGTTAAGAAATGAAACAGAGGGCTATTCAGGTGTTTGGTTGGTGGAAAGTGAAACCTCCTTTTACGATAATCAGGGCCTTACACGCGCCTGGCTTGACGCCAATGGCAAGTTAATAGATGAAGCACATTACGCCAGAGTTAGCATCTTCTACTATGATTTGGAATAGCCCCATTTAAGGTTGCCTAGTCTGCCAGGAACGTCTCTACATCTGCAGAGGTCGGCATCGAAAGGCTGGCGCCCACGACAGTACAGGCCAGGGCGCCACAAGCATTGCCATAATCAACAGCGTCCAAAAGTAGTTCTCCCTGGGCAAGAGCAACGGCAAAACCAGCACAGAAAGCATCGCCCGCTCCCGTTGTATCCACTACTTCTACATCATGGGTGGGTATCAACGCGTGATTGTCAGGATGCACCAACAGGGCGCCTTCTGGTCCTAAAGTTACCACCACAATGCGCGGTCCTTGTGCCTGAAGGCTCCTTGCAGCGTCGAGCATGGCATCCGCACTATCGGCCGGATGTCCAGAAAGCTGTTGCGCTTCAACTTCATTCAGCACCAACAGATCGATGCAGTCAAAAAGCTCGGGAGGGAGGGGTCTGGCTGGAGCGGCATTGAGCATCACAGGAACCCGTTTCTTCTGGGCGATACGAGCCGCTGCGAGATTGACATCCTCTCGGATCTCCTGTTGCAAAAGCAGAATATCGCTTTTCTCGATAAGGGGTGATGCTGCATTGATATGGTCGATGGTCAGGTGATTGTTGGCACGTGGCACAAAGAGAATCGCATTCTTGCCCTGGGAGGTTAACATGGGACAGGCGACGCCGGTGCCATGCCTGGCTGTGCGCCGCAACTTGCTTCTGATAACCCCTTCTTGGGCAAGGGTTTCCCAGAGCATGTCGCCAAATACATCTCGACCCAACATACTGACCAACGATATTCTGGCACCTAAACGCGCTGCACCCACAGCCTGATTCAAACCTTTCCCCCCTGCGGTCATTTCAAAAGCGGACGCGGGTAACGATTCGCCAAGCATGGGCATGCGCTCGATGTGGAAAATCAAATCCAGGTTACAGGCGCCAACAACGGTTACTCTAGGCATGCGTCATCTCTACGAGTGTAAACGTAACATTGCTGAAAACAGATCTCATGGAACAAAGCGAGAGCCAAATGCTGTGAAAATCTAGGTAGCTAGAATAATAGCGTAACGATAGCACAGACTGATCGTTGCCGCAATTCAGTTTGACGCAAATGACCAACCTGTCGAGTATTCGACAGGTATCTTACGTGGTATTCAAACAATAAAACTGATACGTTGGTTTGGCAGGAAACCATTAGACTGCAACCGAATTCGCACCTGCGACCTGCCACCTGCCACCTGCCACTTGCCACTTGCTACTTGCCACTTGCCACTTGCCACTTGCCACTTGCCACTTGCCACTTGCTACTTGCCACTTGCCACTTGCTACTTGCTACTTGCTACTTGCTACTTGCCCTATCGGGGCATGATCTTCTCAGCGTAGTCTGGGAACAATCGCTAGATCGTTAGCCTAATGTAATAAAGATGACAAGACTGTCATCAAAATGTCATGTTGTTTTCAAGTATTATTCACATCGCTCTGCCATAATAGGAATGGTTTGATCAACTGCATTCAACAATCACGGAGTAACGCCATCATGACCCTCACAATTTTATTGCTCATTGGATTGGGAAGCGTTCTCGTCTGGACCCTGTTGCAAGATTCGGACCCAAAGTCCGCAGATTTCAATGCCCCGGATGAAGCGGAAGAGCTTGTGTAGAGCTTTTTCTGTTAAGGACTGGGGCTGCGCAACTGGGAGCAAGAACTGCAAGCCCTCAGTACGGTAACGAAGATGCAGAATCGGTCGCACGGGCAGCCGCACGGTCGAGGACTGTACGCACGAGATGGTACGCAAGGTTCACGGTGTAGGTCGCGTCCCTTTGTGAAGCAGTCAAGCTGTCCGCCACGATATCACCAGCAGTGGCAGAGGCCAGCTCGATACCATCGGGGGTGATCGGTCTCTGAACAAGTAACGATTCGGCCTCCGGCACATGAAATGATAACCCTTGCGCAGGGCTGAGAACGATGCTGGCACCGATAACGATGAAGTTGTTTGGATCTAATATAAGTCGGGCGGCAGCTGCATACACGGGTGAAGCTGCACCACGTAGGGGATCGGCTTCGATCAAGGCACTGCCCTGGTCGCGACCGCCTGACTTAAAGCGTACGGCCAAGAATAACAGTGCTGTCACGTCAGAGATCTTTGCAATCACCTGTGCTAAAGGCATCCAGGCGCGGGTGATCCGGCCATCATCGTCCAGTGTGGTGTACTCAACCTCAACATTCAGTGTTGTCAAGGCAAGGGCAATCAGTGACACAGTGGGAAGGTGGTGTAGATGAGCGCCAAGTGAGCTCACGGCAGCCGAAGACTCCTTTTCACAGCCTTCCATCAAGCATGTAGCGGAGACGCGGATCAGCGAAGCATACATGATATCGACCAGGCTCATGTTGCAGCCGATAGTGATGTTCCCACCCAGGCGGTGTATACCGGACAGTTCACTCAGGCGGCTGGTATCAAGTAGCAAAGTATATTCTCCCTCTCTCGACCTGGTGGTACCTGATTCGCCGCCCCTCAACCGCACCCGACCCGAATGATCGGCCATCATACGCAGGGTCTGTTCGATTGTCTCTGGCCGCATGATGCGGTGTTGCGATGAGGTCTTCATAATTTATTATAAGCCCCGTTACACCCCTTCAACAAGCACCCGCGCGGGTTAGCACAACACTATGATGTCACTTCCTCTGCTATCTGCAAGTGGGAGAGGGATGGTTTTGCCATCGCTCGATCGATATAGGGAAACACCCAGCCGATCATCCCCAGTGCGGCCAACAGGCCAGTAATCAAGCGCATGATGCTATTGAAAGATCCCCACTGGTCGCCGGCGTAAAACTCAGGGGCAAAGGCGTAGTTGGTAAGCATCGCCAACCAGACGTTGCTTTCGCGAAAGCCGATACGCAATCCCCCCAGGTCGCTCACCATATGCGTGACACCATCGACTAACATGGGAAACATCAGTACGATCGCAAGTGTCAACCCAAACCCCCGCCAGCGCGGCCTTAACACTGCATAGATCAATCCCACCAATAACCAACCGCCATAGAAACTGATCATGCGATCCGACCAGGCCAGCTTCCAGCCCATCTCTGGCGTGCCGATGAACCCACGCATGGTCAGTGGTAGCACATGTTCGCTTGAGCCGGTCATGGCAAACACGATCTGATCGTATGAATAAGTGAACTGATCTCCGAACAAGAACCAGGAACGCTGTGGCAATTGGTGACAGAAGGCTACATAGGCGGTGTGGACAACCCGCGCCGGAAAAATCCATCCCAATTCCATAAACAGGGGCGTCAGCCAGGGTAGCAGATTCCAGACACCGATGGCAGTCAGCGCCACCAACAGCCAGTGGGTGATCAGCCAATCTGCCAAACGATCGATGATTTTCGTCAGGCTATCACTGTTATCCTGAGGAGTTGAAGTCTCGAGCATGGCTTGCAGTATAGTCAGTTCTCAGTCAGGAGTAAGTAATCATGGTTGCCTGAATATGGCGACACACAAGCCGCGAACCTATCGATTCACGACTTGTGACTTATCAGTTTTTTTGACAGCATGATTTAGCTATCAGCAACTGCCTGCAATCCTGTTCGATTCAGTATCTTGATGCGCTTGCGACCGATCTCTATCAGGCCACGGCCTTTGAGGTCGTTTAGCACCTGCGTGGCCGTTTCGCGATAGGTCCCCACCATCTCTGCCAGGTCCTGATGGGTGAGTCCAATGATCTCATCGCCACCGTCATCGCCGGCAAGTCGCAATAGAAGGGAGGAGAGGCGAGCGGGGATGCCCTTGAATGCCAGGTTTTCGAGCCTGCCTTCGGCATCGCGCAGACGCCGCCCCGTAATTTCGAGAATGCGCAGGGCCACCTGTGGACGCTGCAAGATCAGGCGCTCCAGATCGGTACGGCTCATCACACAGATGGTGCAATCGCTGATAGATTCAGCGAATGTATTGTGCATTTGCTGCCCCAACAAAGCCATCTCACCAAATAGCGACCCTTTGTCCAGGGTTGTGATCACCAACTTCTTGCCTTCGGGAGAAATCCTATAAAGTTGTACTTTCCCCTCCTTTAAGATAAAGAGCACCTCGCCGGTTTCTTCGGGCCGGTAAAAGACCTTGCCTTTACGCACGGTGCTCATCGTTGTAATACGGTCTAATTCTTCACATTCCTTCTTTGATAGATCTTGAAACAGCTCCATCGTCGAAAGATGTCGCATCTTTTCGTCCATAACGTTTGTCCTCAAACGGGGTCTTTGTGGATGGTAAACTCAACTCTGCCAGTTGCTGCCACAACTGTGCGGGGTCAGGATTCCCCAGGCTGTAAACTCGCCCGTCCCACAGCCATGTTGGTGTTGCAAAAACCTCTTCAGGAATTTCCTCCTCCGACAAGGAAGCGACATCGATAAGTTCGATGTCAAGCCGGGGATAGCGATCGAAGATCTCGGCAACCAAGCGACGACTGTGGATACACATAGGACAGCTGTGTGCGATATAAACTTGAATATGTGTCATGACTTCGAGACCGATCTGCTCGTGAATCTTACAATCACCAAAAAAGATGCGAGCTTATAGCATAACCCGCATGCCGCACAGCTTCGGTAAAGTAACTTACTCGCAAGAACGATCTTTGACCACACTTGATTATAGAACCAGCCCTGGCAGAAAGCAAGCTAGTTTACAGATATGAGTGCAAACGAAACTCCGAATTCTGGTTATCACCTCAGTTTGCCTGCGCCAGCCCCCAAGGATAGAATCGGATTTATGCATGTCGTTATGTTGTCAAAAGCCTGTATCGTGGGTGCTTACCAGCGCAAACTGGAAGAGTTGGCGGCGTTACCCGATATCAAACTGACGGTCTTGGTGCCACCGGGGTGGCGAGATGATCGAGGGGAACAAGCGCTGGAACGTGTATTCACCCGGGGGTATGAGCTAAGAGCAACACCTATCACCCTAAATGGCCATTTCCACACCCATTTCTATCCACGGCTACGTCAAGAACTTCAAGATCTCCAACCCGATCTGCTACATATCGACGAAGAGCCCTACAACCTGGCGACCCGACATGCGCTGGGATTGGCAAGGCGCCTACAGATACCAACCTGCTTTTTTACATGGCAGAACCTCAATCGCGCCTATCCCCCACCTTTTCGCTGGTGGGAACGATACGCCTTCCGGCACACGACCTGTGCCATCGCCGGTAATCATGACGCCAAATGTGTTCTCCAAGAAAAAGGTTTTAGCGGACCGGTCCGTGTCATCCCTCAGTTCGGCGTAGACCCGGCGATTTTTAGGCCGGCCGAGGGGCCCAGGCCAGAACGCCCCTTTACAATGGGCTATGCCGGGGGATTTATCTCGGCCAAAGGTTTGGACACACTAGTACATGCTTGCGCCCACTTACAAGGTGATTGGCGATTGGTCTTGGCAGGGAGTGGTGAACAAGAGATCGCTCTGCGGGCGCTGGCTGATGCACTAGGTATCAAGACACAGCTCTGTTGGCAGGGTAAGATCAAGTCCACCGACATGGCCGCATTCTATCAGACCCTCGATGCCTTCATTCTTCCCTCACGCAGCCAGAATAACTGGGTTGAACAGTTCGGCCGGGTATTGGTCGAGGCCATGGCTTGTGCAATACCTGTCGTTGGCTCCGACAGTGGTGAGATCCCGCATGTGATCGGTGATGCCGGCCTGATTTTCCCGGAAGATAACGTCATACTATTGGCCGAGCGTCTGCAACAGCTGATTCAGTACCCAAAACTGAGAACCGACCTCGGACAAAAAGGCCGAGATCGCGTCCTGGCGCGTTTTACGCAGGCGAAGATAGCACGCGAGACCTACGAAGTCTATGTTGACATGCTGACCCGCCAACAGTGACCAATAGGCATCGAGCTACAAAAGGTCTGCCAACACATCCTTGGGAAACAGCGTTGAAAAAACGCGTTTTAGTTCAGGCGGCAGATTTGCACGCAGGCTCAGTTGCTCTTCCGTAAATGGATGTGTGATGTTGAGTTGCCAAGCATGGAGCGCCAACCGCCACAGGTCATACGTCGCTCGGTAATAGCGATTGATCTCGCCTTTGCCATAGGCGGTGTCCCCAACCAGGGGATGGCTGATGTGGGCGAGGTGCCGCCGCACCTGATGTTTGCGTCCTGTGTACAAGCGTACCTGTATCAGTGAACAGCGCTCAACTGCCGATTTCGCAAGAGGTATGACTTCACTACAGGCCGCTTTGCCTGTGTCGCCAAACTTCAAGGGGTGGTCGATACGAACGGACTCGGCCACATGGCCACGTACGAGGGCGAGATAGATCTTTTCGGTCGAATCCTGCGTCAACTGATGCTGCCAAGCCTGTACCTTAATCTGCTCGAATGCGAATAGTACCACACCACTGGTTGGGCGATCCAGACGATGCAAGGGATACACAGATCGCCCGAGTTGCGCGCCCAGCATCTGCCGCAGGGACCGTTCTTTGGGGCCGGCGTAACGGCTGTTATGCACCAGCAAACCCGAGAGCTTGTTGACTGCAATCACACTATCATCTTTCCACAGGATCGGGATCGCTATCTCACTGTCAAGGTTCATACGGTAGGCTAACATGTTTGTTGTTTGATGGCGATGTCCCCGCTGGCGTACAATAGCCTGTCATGCCTCCATTTTATCCCCATCTTCCTGATCCATCTCAACCTGCTCCTGCCAAAGTACGGGCGCGGCGGGTGGGAGGGCGGCTACTGGCGAGCGCCTGGGATGTTTTGCCAATACGCGGTTCTGCAAACAATACTCGGGTCCTTCTCATCCGCCCCGATCATCTGGGGGATCTGCTGTTTCTGGGCCCGGCCTTAAGACATCTGCGCTCGCAAACAGATGCCTATTTGACCCTGGCTGTGGGACCCTGGGCCCGACCGGCTTTACCAGCTCTGGCAGAGTGCTACGACGATCTATTGGAGTTACCTTTCCCGGCATTCGAGCGGAGAACGCCCGCAGGTATGGCGAAACGTTGGTCGCTGCTACCACAGACTGCACACAAGCTGCGCAAGGAGAGTTTCGACAGCGCCATCATCTTTCGCCCCGACCATTGGTGGGGGACCATGCTGGCGGCTTTTGCCGGGATTCCCACGAGAATCGGTTTTGATACACCAGAGACCAGCCCTTGGTTGTCCCAGGCCTTGGCGTTGCCGTACGAGCACACTGCTGCCAGCAACCTGCGCCTGGTCAGCGCCTTCTTAGGCAATGATGAACCCGCTAATCCTTTGCACCATCCCCTCGACTTTGTGCTCAACCCAGACGACATCGCTGAGGCCGAGCAGTTGCTCTCGGCGTTGGCGGTCGAGCCAGATAAAAAGCTCGTCGTCATCCATCCCGGGGCGGGGGCAGCTATCAAGCTGTGGGATAGTGGCAAATGGGGGGAGGTAGCTCAACGGTTGGCTGCAGCAGGCTGTGTGGTTCTACTAACCGGCGGCCCGAACGAAAAGAGGTTATCTGCTGAAGTCGCTGCAGCCGCCCATGATGCCGCCATCGATCTGGGTGGGAAGACATCGTTTGGCGTGCTGGCGGCTCTGTTGCACACAGCCGTCCTCGTCTTGGGCCCTGACAGTGGCCCGCTGAATCTTGCCGTAGCGGTCGGCACATCCACTGTACATCTCTATGGTCCCGCCGATTCTGTGCTGTTCGGCCCCTGGGGAGATGCTGAGAAACACGTCGTGTTGCGCTCGGCTTGGGGTTGTGTGCCTTGCGGGCGTTTCGACTGGCCCGATCTACCTGAACATGGCTGTGTGCGAGATATCGCTGTCGATGCGGTATTTGATACCGCTCACCGCCTGTTGCTGAACCAAACAATTTGACAGCCGTCCTCCGATACCCGACACTATCCAACCACACATATATCCCATTGAAACTGTACATGTGTCATCGCGAGGGACGACCTCCGGTCGGATGACAAAGCAATCCCCAAGCTGGCATAATTCGTTCATGTGACTTGGGAATTTCGTCACCAAAAAACGGTTCGCAATGACAGACACGGGGAGTTTTTCCTAAGCCGGTATAGTCGCGAAACTTCTTTTGAATCCATATTGCTCAATAAGCATAAAATTCTCTAAACGTCCGACCATGAACTTAGCGCGATACCAACGTCAGATGATCTTCTACGGCCTGGGCGAATCAGGCCAACGCAAATTGCTGGAGAGCACCGTCGTTATCGTTGGCTGTGGAGCCACGGGCACGGTCCTGGCCAACCACCTGGCGCGCGCGGGTGTCGGTCGTTTGCGCATCGTCGATCGGGATTATGTTGAGTTGAGCAACCTGCAAAGGCAACAACTCTTTGATGAAGCGGATCTGGCGGCGGGTTTGCCCAAGGCTGCTGCGGCTGCTCGCCGTCTGCGCCAGATCAACAGCGAGATCGAGATCGAAGGCATTGTGACAGATTTCGATGCCGGCAATGCTCTGCATTTGCTCGAGGGCGCCGATGTGGCGCTAGATGGCACGGACAACTTCGAAGCCCGCTACCTGCTCAATGACGCCTGTATCAAGCTAGGCATACCCTGGGTCTACACCGGCGTGGTGGCGTCGTATGGCATGACCGCGACACTGGTGCCGACCGGGGCTGCCGAGCGGGTGGGGCGGCAGGTGAGCGGCTGTCTACAATGCCTGCTGGGTTCGGAACCGGCCTCTGGGGGGCCGACCTGTGATACCGCCGGCGTTCTGGCGCCGATCGTGTCGGTGCTGGCCTCCATCAGTGCTAGCGAGACCATCAAGCTGCTCACTGGCGGGGGCACGCTCAATGAGGGCTTGATCAATATCGACCTGTGGGATAATACATTCGATGCTTTCATCATGGCGGGGCGAGATCCCGATTGCCCTGCCTGCGGCAAACACAACTACCGTTACCTCAACGCCGAGATGGGCAGCCGTAGCGCCGTGCTCTGCGGACGCAATGCCGTACAAGTGAACGTTCCTGGCTCGACCATCGATCTGACAACCGTAGCCGATCGTTTGGCTGCCTTAGGTGATGTGAAACAGAACCCCTATCTGCTACGCGCTCACATCAACCACTACGAGATTACCTTGTTTAGTGATGGCCGGGCGATCATCAAGGGCACTGAAGATCCTGATATCGCACGCAGCCTCTATGCCCGTTACATAGGAAACTGATGCTCGCTTCACCCTTTATCCTCGCCACCCTGATCTACGCCATTCGTGATGACAAGGTGCTCATGCTCTATCGTCACAAGGAACCGAACCTGGACCAATGGATCGCGCCTGGCGGCAAGATCGATGCCAATGAATCGCCCCGAGACTGCGCCATACGCGAGCTTCAGGAGGAGACCGGCCTGCAGGCGCTGAATCCCGAACTTCGGGCGATGGTCACCGAGATATCACCACGGCCGGATTGGCAATGGTTGATGTTTATCTACCGCACCCAAGTGGCAACAGGTGAGGTCAAGGGTGATGACCGCGAAGGGCGCTTACAGTGGTTCCCATTCGATGAGGTTCCCGATTTACCAATCCCCCAAGCGGACGCCATCTTTTACCCTATAGTAATGGATCCATTGGCCCCTGCGGTTGAACTCAAATTTATCTATGACTCCGAGCTTAATCTCGCGCGCTGGGAGAAAGTGGAGATCAAGTAAGGCACTCCGTACCTGTGAAGCAGTTGTCTCAGTTTGCTTTGCAGACTTAGAGGTGAGAGCAGAGATCGGTGAATTAGAAACTGGTGGGCGCAGTTGGGGACTGGCAGTCCCTTACAAAAGATCCAAACGTCAACTGACAACCATTTTAACCGGCCCTCATAAGCACCGGCAAGTAGAGAGTCTCTGTGAGTGTGCAGGTGTACAGGTAGATCTTACTTAGATACCACGAGGTGGTTGTGTTTTCGGTTGTCGCCTGCGCATAGTATCTTATGTTCTGGCCGATGTAGGCGCTCAGATCAAAGGCATCGCCGCTCCATAGACGCCGCTCACTGCTGTCTCCGTAGACAGCCAGCGTCTGTAATACAGTGTTTTCCGTCGTACGAACGGTTACCGTCAGCGCATCACGGCTGCTCAAGGTGGTATCTATGGTGAGGGGATTCATCGCCCATAGATAATTCAAACTCACTGAAGGGACGTCGGTGGGGATGCTGATATCTTGATAAAGATAGTGGCCCGCCATGTTGGCGCCGCCAAACCAGGCGCCGCGATGGGTCACACCTTCTATATCGGTGAATTCGCTGGTAAGGAAAAGATTCTGTGACCAACCCTGATAATTGTTGGCGAAATCGGGGTTGACGACCAGTTGCTCACAAGCAGGATCGGGCGTAGGTGTGATGGTTGGCGTAGGTGTGATGGTTGGGGTAGGTGTGATGGTTGGGGTATGTGTTTGTGTGGCGATAGGGGTGTACGTAGACGTAAAGGTCGATGTCGGAGTTTTCGTCGGGGTGTATGTGTACGTGGGGGATGGTGTTTGCGTGGATGTAGAAGATGGTGTGTTCGTGTGTGTGGCAGTGGGGGTATGCGTTATGGTAGGGGTAGATGTTGGCGTGTCTGTTGGCGTGGCAGTTACTGGAATCGTTGCCGTCGCTGTATGTGTCGGCGTAGCTGTGGTGGTGGGTGTAGGTGTGTCAGTCTCAGCAAGTGTCGGCGTTAGGGTGGGTGTGGGTGTAGGTGTGGGTGTTTCGCCCACCAGCTCACAACCTTGTAGGGTCGTCTGATCTACGCTACAGACCTTTAGGCTG
>PIVW01000679.1 GCA_003353825.1 Chloroflexota bacterium | reverse complement strand
ACCTCGCTGGACGAGCTGGGCGATCTTGCCGCTGCGTTGCGCTTGCGTCTGCTCTCTTCCTACGATCCCTTTGCCTTGATCATGTTGCGAACGTTGCACCATCTGCCGTTGAAGGCTGTTTCGAGCTTGCGGTCTTACGCCTCTTATTACGCGCAGCTATCGCAAGATGAGAAAGAGCATCTGCTCCTCTCTGAGGCGGCGATGGCAGAATCCGATGGGGTTTTTGGTTAGATTCGCCTACTCCTTGGCAGCGGGAACGGGCAAACACCCAATCACATCACCGCTAAGGCTGCCGATATAGAGCATTCCTTCGTGTTCGATAGCACCACTGGTCTCGGCAAAACTGCCACTCGAATCCTGAAGATTGTGGACGACCTCTCCGTCGTGGTTCAGGCCTAGCACGAAACCGTGTTGATCAGGGGCAGGTTTCAAGGCATCAGGTAATCGATAAATCAATTTGCGGAGAAAAGGCCGACCGGCGATCCCATCGACGATACTCTTTCTGGGTGAGATCAATGCCAGCCAGTAAAGGTCGCGTCCATTGCAGTGCAAATTGTCGGGGAATCCGGGCAGGTTTTCGATGAACAGCTCTGTTTCGCCCGCCTTTGCACCTGCCAGCCAGAGGCGGCGAATACGATAGCGCCCTCCCTCAGCCACCAACACATAGCTATGATCAGGGCTGACGGCGACGCCATTGGCAAAATACAGGTCAGCCAAAACCAATCGCGTTTCGTTTTTCGCCGGATCGTAGGCCAACAGGCGGCCGTTAGCGCGGCTTTCGAGGAAGTCGCTCACATAATCGTGAAAGGTAAAGCGGTCGGATGATTCGGAAAAATAGATGGCGCCGTCGCCAGCCACGTCCACATGGTTGGTAAAAACCAGCTTCCGTCCTTTAAAACTGTCAGTCAAGACCCTGAGTTGGCCCGCGGGGTCCATTAAGAGCAGGCCGTTGTCGGCATCGGCAATGATGAGATTACCGTCCGCGTCAAAGGCCAAACCCAAAGGCCGGCCGCCCGTATTGGCAAAGGTTTCCAACCCGCTTCCATCCCGCCGCATTCTCACGATCCGCCCATCTTCCAATCCCGCATAAAGGCGACCCTGCCCATCGAAGATAACGTCCTCCGGCCCAAGACCGCCCACGGGCAATCGCTCTACTTGAGAAAGAATCTGATTCACATTAAAATCGCCTTCTAGCTTGGGAGCTTGTGGCGGCGCCCACTTGACGGGCTTTACCGGCACCGGCCAAAAGAGAAGATAGAGCAGAATGGCCCCTACGATACCCACGAAAACGCTGATGGCTGGCATGAGATCCTCCCTTCGATGAGTGGGTGTTTTCCCTGATCGCTGCTTTATCTAGAACACAGTATCAGATCAGCACCTATATTGTACACATTAAGTACAAATATACTGAAAACTCTGGAAAAGTCTAAAACGGCTGTTCGCACCCCTATATACAGGGGGGTTTTGCTTGTTCGCACCTGTGTAAACGGGGGTAATAAATAGCTCAAAAAAGTTTTCCAGAGTTCTCAGAATATACGACTAAAACTTTGGCCAGAGCATCCGATCTTTTGCGTTATGTCACCCCCTATGCTTTGTTCTCCTTACGTCCAGCTAGTTCGACCAATCGCCGCCTTTCGGGTACCAATTCCATACGGGTTCTTGGCCAGATACTTCAGGGAGATAGGTGCCATCTTTTTTGTCTGGCCTGACGTACTTCACAAGGAAATCAACGACTCGTATTTTCTCACCTTTCCTCCCCGTGGGTTTGTCGCGTTCGACACGCCAGACAGCCCCTTCTACTAAATCCCAAGCGCCATGATGACCATAGTCATTTATCGATGCCATCACCCTATCTACGCCTATCGCTCCGCCACGATGTAGCAAATGAGGCAACACAAAACGCCCACCTAATCGTTGTACAAATTCGTCGTAGGGTGTGCGACGATCATCTACCATCAGATCGAATGCTACAAAGGGCTCGTGTGTTAGCCTGTATCTGGTTCCGTGCGCTTGCATCAGCCATTCACCAGCGAGCCTTTCGCCATCACGCAAGACGGCCATAAATCGATCAGAATGAGTGAATACCCAGTTGTGGAAGTGCCTGTGTTGTTCATGTGGCGACGATACTGCTGGCCAGCCGGCGCGGCCGATCGGGCATAGAGTATCTCCGAGTCGAGCAACACCGACGTTGGAACCATCAAGTTTCTCCTGAACGAATACTTCATCGTTTTTATCTCGTGTCTTGACTGTCGCGATTCTGGCCTGCCCTTCATGACATTTGTGATCGCCGGGTCCCATTCGGCTATTTGGCAGATGTGGAATATGCCCGTAGTTTTTTCGTCCAAGTGGTTTCTCTTTGCGTGTTGTCATAGCTAGAAACCTCAGTAGTCTTTTATAGAGGGGACTGTTGATATGGTTATTGTCACTGAACTTTAGTTTGCCATCGATATAGAACTTCTAGTCAATATCAGCACCATAAGTCATGATCAAGTGATGCCACTTTCCATCATTTTAGTAGCTCTCGTCAGATAGATAAACATACTTCGTATCTTTTGCAGGCAGAAGGGTGCTGCCAATCTTGCCGGGAGTGACGATCTATGAATGAGCATTGAGAGCGATTGAAAAACCATGGTTCTCTGGGATTTCGCGTGATGCGGATTTTTACCGCCCTTTATCTGGGCGTCTGACATCGCTAACCACGAGATGTAGTGGTGTCATCGGCCAAGTTTCGTGTTCGTCACGCAAAATCCCAAAGAGACAAAACCATAGAATCTCAAT
>PIVW01001399.1 GCA_003353825.1 Chloroflexota bacterium | reverse complement strand
CGGACATCATTGAACTTCTGTAGTAACGGCTCTAGGTATTTTGACAGTTTTTTTTCATAACATAATCATAGCCGCATCTCAGTATTTGTGGCTAGTCTGACTTTTCCAGAGTTTTCAGGTAATCAGGTGCCCGGCCAACCAATCATATCCGATCTGCGGATCGTCGTGGGGAATCCGACCTTCGTCAGCGGGATCGTAAGTTCGACTGGTAATGTAAAGCATGTGTGCTTCAGCACTGAGAACTTTGTAACCATGAGCAACACCCGCGGGAATCCGTAAAACCACGGCAGGATAGTTGTCGCCAAGATAGAGTTCCATCAATTGCCCATTGGTTGAGCTATCGGTTCGGGTATCGAAAAGTGCCACTTTTATATTACCGATGGGACAATACCACCAATCGGCCTGCTGTTGATGGATATGCCAGGCTTTTATCACGCCCTGGAAATTGCGGGCGTGGCTCCATTGAGCAAATCCTTCAGGAAAAAACTCATCTGTCGACCGCATAATTTCCCGGAAAAAGCCTCTGGGATCGGCATGAGTAATCAGGTGCTTTAGTTCGACGCCATCGATTTGGCCGGTGATGTTGTTGGTGTAGGGCATGGGGTCGTTTGGTCGCGTGGTCGTTTGGTCGCGTGGTCGCGTGGTCGCGTGGTCGCGTGGTCGCGTGGTCGCGT
>PIVW01000678.1 GCA_003353825.1 Chloroflexota bacterium | reverse complement strand
AAAAGGAAAGGCGCGGTTGGCTTTCTCCAGATTGACGCGCAATACACGGCTGCTAAAGGTGGTCTGTTCGATGGTTACTGAGGTTTCCGTCTTTGCAGTAATTCCGCTGACTTTGTACAAGCCCTTAGGGCGCGCGATTTCTTGAGCTTCTTACAAAAAGTGTTGGAATTCGACTGCGAGATCGTCGCTACGAACACGTAGCTTACTGGCGAGTTCTTTGCGATCGGGGCTAAACGAGATGCTGTCGAGCAAATGCGTTTGTATAATATCCTTTGTGGGCATTTCTCAGAATGACACTGTCAGGCATGAATGATCTCCTATTCTAAGTGACAGGGGGTGAACACCAAAGTTTTCTGCCTGTTTTGTCGGTGCCGGGTTGTGGTCTATACTACGTATACTTGTAGACTGGGAACCCTGTAAACTTGTAGACTGGGACAGACGTTGTCTGCCGCAGTCGGTCTGGTTTTCCGGAGTAGTGGTTTACCGGTCTACCGGTCAATCGACTGCTTTCGAGGAATAGCTCATGCGTCTAAAATGCCTTGCTTGTGATGTACTGGCCCGACCCATCTACCTGAATGCCGCCCATTCGCCCCATATCATTGATATCGAGCTGTTTCCACGTGGATTGCACAATACACCACTGAAACTGCGCGCCGTCCTTCAGGAGCGCATCGCTGCTGCTGGCCAGGACTACGACGCTGTGGTCTTAGCCTATGGCCTGTGTGGCCAGGCTACGGCTGGGTTAGTCGCCCAAGATGTTCCGATTGTGGTGCCGCGCGCGCATGACTGTATCACCCTTTTTTTGGGAAGTCGCGAACGTTATGATGCGCAATTTGCAGAACAGCCCGGCACCTACTGGTATGCGTTGGATTACATGGAACGGGAGGATGGTTCCGGCGCCAGCTTAGGCGCCAGTGTGGATGCCAACCCCTCGGTCTACGAAGAATATGTCGAAAAATATGGCGTCGAGAATGCCGATTATCTCATGGAGGTGATGGGCGCCTGGCAGGCCCATTATCAGCGCGCGGCTTATATCGATATGGGGGTGGGGGATGGTAGTCGGGTGGAGGAACAGGCACAGATGGATGCCTCACGGAGGGGGTGGGTGTTCGAACGCGTGGCAGGAAATATGATGATTATTCGGCGATTACTTTATGGAGAGTGGGAATCCGACTATTTGGTACTGAACCCGGGCGAATCGTTGGCGATGACGCACGATGCTACCGTCATTGGCTGTGCGGTCGTGAACTAGAGCTTATTCGGTAACCGTTCACCCCCCCTGCCTAAAAAACTAGCGCGGAAAGTAAGATGATTATACAGTAGATAAGCGTTCAGGGGGGTAAGCCAAATCCCCCGCAGTTGGATTCTAATCAATTTCTGGCGTTCATCAAATGATACCCAAATGCGAAAATGATTGAATAGGATTATGGCACAAGAAACAAGACCAGCGCAGACGCCTTTTTCGGAAGAAAAGTGGTCACAGACGCCAGCGGCAGTACAAGAGTTCTTGCTTTCACTGATCATGCAAGTGCAAGAGCCGGAAGCAGAGATTGTGGATTTGAGTGAGCGTGTAAACCGCAACTCACACAACTGGTCGGGAGGACGGGTGACAGTTCTCCCGACCAAAACGCATCTGATGCTGCGCGGTTGACTCTGGTTACCATCACGACTATAATAAATCTGTTCTGCGGGTGTAGTTCAGCGGTAGAACGACAGCTTCCCAAGCTGTATGTCGTCGGTTCGAGTCCGATCACCCGCTTGTTTAACACAGGTGCCAGGCACTTTCGTTTCGCCACCGCCATAATGATCTGCTCAAGGTGGCGACTCGATTCTAAATAGTGCTTGGCGCTTTTTAAGCTCATATGGAGAGGTCGCATAGTCTGGCCGAGTGCGCGCGTCTCGAAAACGCGTAGGGTTTGTAGCCCTCGAGGGTTCGAATCCCTCCCTCTCCGCCTTGCTTCAAGTGAGCACATTATTACTCCTAGAGTATTAGTATCGGCATGGTTTATCCTGATATCCCCTCTGCTTTACAATTCGCCGTCCAGTGAGGATCTTGTTCTAACGCAGTGACGACGGCTACACCGACGCAACGCGTACTTTACCAAAGATGTAAGATGCGATAGAGTAAAGGACTGTGGCACGCAGAGTGAACCACGCCGTAAAATCGATATTTGGAGAGGTCGCATAGCCTGGCCTAGTGCGCGCGCCTGGAGAGCGCGTATCCCCTCTGGGGATCGAGGGTTCGAATCCCTCCCTCTCCGCTCTGAGAGACCCTTACCCGTATTGGGTGAGGGTTTTTCTTTGACAAAACTGAAGGGTCGGGTTAAGATCATCAGCGTCGTGCTAGATGGGGAGCTAGCGGTGCCCTGCACCCGCAATCCGCTACAGCGGGATCGAACTCCTCCCCTAGGATCGACACGACTTTCGTGTTTAGCACCGGCAGTGTCACGACGTGGGTCTTGTGCGGCGTGAACCTGTGAACCGGGTCAGGACCGGAAGGTAGCAGCCCTAAGCGGTATCTCACGGGTGCCACAAGGCTGCCTGCGTCGGACTGTCAGAAAGCAGCGAAGGTCGCTAGAGTTTCGAAGGGAGGTGCACGACGCCCTTATCAACCCCTGACATCTAAGTGATTTCAGGGGTTATTTTTTGTGCCGTGACTGTGCCCTGTCGAACGATCGCTCCTATCCATCCTGGCTCTTTGGGACTTCGCGTGACGATCACGAATTACAGTCGATGATGCCCCCACACCTAGTGGCTGGTTGTGCCAACGCCTACATACTAGTG
>PIVW01001398.1 GCA_003353825.1 Chloroflexota bacterium | reverse complement strand
TGTTGCAGTTGATCGTATCCGGCAAGCAGTATTTCGGTATCGGCTAACAGCGATTTGCCGGCATCGGTAAGCTGATTGCGCCGCGGCATGGGCTGAAATAGGTGCACCTGCAAGCTCTTTTCCAGCCGAGCGATCTGCTTGCTGATATGGGAGTTGGAGACACCGAGCTGTTTGGCGGCTGCGGAAAAGCTACCTGCCTTGACAACGGTCCCAAACACGAAATACTGCTCGATATCAGCCATCTGCCCCCTCCACTGGGGTCTTTCCATTTGGAAACGCGTGGCCACCACATATTGTGAGATGGCTAGATCTTCACCATTCTAGCCCAATCCCCCCTGGAGTTGCCCCCTAACGTTTCCATATGGAAATCCGTGTTTTCCAGCTGGGCAGTTACTTGCCAATCTTGCCTGGCGTAATCTCGATGCTCAATCTGCCGGGACGATGGTGAGCAGGAGAGGGAATATGATGGCAAATCGGCTTGCCAGTTTTCGAAGGATATTGGTGGCGTTGGTGCCGCTGGCTGCCTATCGCACAGCATGGTTCCTAATCCGATCAATCGCAACAACGTCGGCAGCACCACAGAGGGAGTGTGCTACAGCGCCCACGGTTCGCTGAGGGCCCATATCTCCAGTAAAGATCCAGCGGATTCCAACCACAGGGCCAGCTGGCTCCCG
>PIVW01000153.1 GCA_003353825.1 Chloroflexota bacterium | reverse complement strand
TGGGCGTGTACGCGCGGGGCGACGGGTGGTCTTGGGCGCTCGCATTGGCGCACCCAATATGAGTAGCTGGGGAACGGGCACAGCCAAACCCTATCCCAGCGGACAATACGAAGGAGCAACAGCCAAGACATATCAATTCAGGGCTGATGCCAACGGCAACATCGGCGTTACCCCCGGCCTGACTATAAGCTGGAGCAATGATGGTGGAAATACCTACACACCACTAGACGTTGGAGAGAACTACAGCGTCTTGACCGAACTGCCGGTAGAAAACGGTATGAGCATCGCCTTCACCGATGGCTACATCAGTGCTGACGAAACCTTCGTTGTGGAAACTGCCCTGCCCATCGATACCTTCACTTTCACCATCAACCAACCTGATTATACCCCGCCGTTAATCGTGGTCTCATACAATGATGCCCAAGGTAATCATAAGTTCGTCACAGCGACAGAAGTAAGTAGCATCCAGGAAGATTTGACGTCCTACCTGGGGCACATGCGCTATGGTTTCCAGATGGATGTGATGAGCGAGATCCCTTACAACACCGGCGTCAACACTGCCTACATCGTCTTCAATAATCCCTCCGACACCACCCTATACAATGCAAATATCTTTGTAGAGTTCGCCACACCTGATGGCACAGTAGCCAAAGAATATGTGGTCTCAGACCAGACTTTCTATCCTGGACCCAACACTGTCGCTGTCGACTGGAGCACAGATGACTTTGTTCCGGCATATGATTCCGAGGCTGATTACCATTTACTCGCATTTGCCGCCGACCGCCAGGGCACGATCTTTGAAAACACGGTGAAGGACCTAGATCAGATCGGCCATGATAAACTGCCCTTAGCCATATTCACCGATAGTAACTGGGATTTCGGTACAGCCCAGCAGGGTACATTGTTACAGCGTTCTGTAGCAGTAGGCAATGTGGGCTACCATGACTTATTGGCCTTTGTAGAGGATGTTGATGGTCTGTCCTTGTCGGCTCAAGGTAGTAGGACTGTTGCTGCCGGCGACCTGGTGTTCTACGATTTGACAATCAACACCCAAGACCTACCTGTCGAACCTTTTGAAAAAACCATTACCGTTCGCACCAGCGACCCTGCCAATCCCACCAAGACCATTACCATCCAGGGAGAGATCACACCCATGCTTGAGGATGCACCCGGTGGGGCTATCATCCGGCCGTTGGATTACCCCCTGCATGTCGAGGGTGATCACAATCAGGGGGAGTGGGTGGAATTCACTCATGATATCGATCCGAGCAATGCTGAAACACTGCGGCCGGTGAAGGTGTACAGCCAGAATTACGACACGCTGCAGGGGGTGGGTAAGTATGCGACAAACTTCGGGGAAGGTACAGCGTCGTATGACATGTTCGGTGATGGCTCTTGGGGAGATCTAATCGTACATGCTGGCGAAACATTTACCTTCTGTGAAAACTCAGGTTCACCTGCTTGCACGCAGATGACAAACACAGCCTCTACAGGTGCTACACTAGTGCATGTTGGGAATGCTGGATGGTTCCAGTCAGGTGATGAAGTGCTTGTGATCCAGATGCAAGGTGACAGTGTTGGAACCTACGAGTTTAGAAATATTGCATCAATTGGTTCCGGTATCCTGAATTTGGACACAGCTCTGGAGCACACCTACACTGTAGGCACGAATCATTACGCTCAAATTGTTGAAGTGCCACATTATCGAAATGTAACGGTTGAGGCTGGTGGAACGCTAACAGCACGTCCTTGGCAATGGAGTGGGGATGGCAGAGGGGGGGTGTTGGTAATTCGTGCAAGTGGAAATGTACAAGTTAATGGACTCATTAGCATGAATCGGAGAGGTTATCGGGGCTTTGAGAAGTGGCCAAGTCCTCGTGAAACCGGCAGACAGGGCGAGAACATCTCTGGTACATATAGTCAGTCTCGTTTTGCTAACCGTAATGGCGGCGGCGGCGGCGGCGGCGAAAGTGATGGTGGAGCAGGTGGCGGAGGAGGTAGTCATGCTACCAAGGGTACAAACGGTGATGACAGACCTACAGGTGGACCGCTGGGTGGATTTAGCGCCACCGAGCTAATCGGTATATCAGATTTAACCAGTCTGTTTTTTGGCGGAGCAGGCGGAGCAGGCGGTAGTGACGATTCGGCACATTCCGGGGATCCGTATCCATGTGGAATGGGAGGACGCGGCGGATCTGGAGGTGGCATCCTTGCTCTGTATGCCCAAAGTATAATTGTGAATGGTTCAATTGGAGCTGATGCAGCCTCGGGAGATGACGGAGGATGGCTTTGTTCAGGTGGTGCAGGTGGCGGCGGTGGTGGCGGTGGTGGTGCAGGTGGCTCGCTCCTGATAAAAGCTGGTGAAGCAACGATTGGTTCAAACCGAATAACCGCGGTTGGTGCCACTGGTGGCAGCGGAGTTGCCACTGCTGGTGATGGTGGAAGCGGCGGTGATGGACGCATCCGAATTGAATACTGTGAAACCCTTCCTGCCTTTTCTACCAGTCCATCGGCCAGTGAAGAAAAACTGAACTGTTACATCGCCGATCAAGTCGAATCATCATCCTACACCATCACCCGTCTCAATCTGCCTAAATCTACAGCCGAAACTCGCAACTATCAGGTGCAATACGGCCGCAAATACGACTTCGCTGGCGCCGAATCTCAGACTCAAACCATCCGCCTTCCAAAACAAGTTTACTCATCCGCTTCGTTGGACATTCTGGTCAGCAACACGATCGTGTCCTCAGGTGACCTCAACCTGTCACTAGATCTCGGGGACAACAGCAGTACCGATTGGAACCACAATGCTTCCACAACATTCCCTGCCGAATTCGATGATGTCGATATCGTTGCTGCCCTCAATGGCTATCTGGTCAATCGCGCGGACGTGGCCTGGGGCGATGAATTGGACGTGCCTTTCGAATTGACGAGCAACCTTCAGGCCCAGGTGTTGCTTACCGATCTCAAACTCGGTTTGCAGTTCAATCAGCCCACAGCACAGGCGATGACTGTTGACTTGGGCGCTGACCGGCCATTGGACTGGACCGAGCCCATTATCGGCAACTGGAATAAAGGCGATAGCTATGAGTTTGTACATACGTTGGGACCAGAGCCTGTGAGCTTGCATCCGGTAAAAGTGTTCAGCCAGGACTATGGTACGACGCATGGCGTAGGCAAATACGCTACCGACTTCAGTGAAGGCACTGCGCCGGGCGATATGTTTGGAGATGGACGAAATAATAATCTAATTGTAAGCTCAAGTGAGACATCCTATACAGATAATATACGAACGAGCATCAGCAGTGGCGCACCTGCAGGTCAGACGATAGTAGATGTACAAAGCGTGTCAGGGTTTGAGACGGGTGATGCAGTATTGCTTCACCAAACACGGGGGACTAATGCGGGTGAATGGGAGATAGGACATATAGCGAGCGTAACACCCTCGCTCACGATGTCAAAGAATTTACGGAACAGCTATATTGACGGTGGTGACAATCAAGCACAAGTGATAAGAATCCCGCAGTATAGGAATTGCGCGGTAGATGTTGGAGGAGTTTTGCGACCACATACATGGGATGGAAACACAGGCGGTATCTTAGCTATCATGTGCAACGATGAGCTGCAGGTAGAGGGTACTGTCTATGCAGATCATTTGGGCTTTCGTGGAAATCTTTCAGTAAGTAATGCAAGTGCTCAAGGTTATGTAGGAGAAGGTCACACTGGTGAAAATCGAATTCAAACTCAGAATTTAGTAGGAAATGCAGGTGGAGGTGGAGGCGGTTCTGGATGTTGTGATGGACGGGGTGGCGGTGGTGGCGGGAATGGAACTGCAGGTGAAAGAGGATACGACATACCTAGTAATAAAAACGGGGGCTATGGCGGTGGTATCTCTGGGAATGCCGAGCTGTCTAGTATGACTTTTGGTGGTTCAGGTGGCGAATCGTACGGACATCCCAATAATGGCGGGCAAGGTGTAATTGGGGGTAAAAGAGGAGGTGGGATTATTTATGTTGCGGCAAAGAATATAGAGATTCCAGGTATGATTACCTCGAAAGGCGAGGATACAAGTGATGATGGTTGGTACGGGATCAAAGGGGGGGCTGGAGCTGGGGGTTCGATTTTCGTAACTGGTCACCAAGTGAATGTTAGCGGAAGTATTCTGGCCACTGGTGGGATATCATACAGAAATGGTACGTGGGGAGGCGCAGGAGGAGATGGTCGAATCCGTATTGAATATTGCAACTCTAGTAATGGCTCAACAAACCCTGTCGCAAGTAAGCAAAAGATTGAATGTCACATAATTGAAAAAACAGAATCCACAGCTTCTAGTACATCATTGACTATTCCTGAAAACTTCAGTAATAGCCGCACCTACCAAATTCAATATGGCCGACGCTTTATCTTTTCGGGTGCTGAATCCCAGGAGAAGATGTTGCGACTCAAACGCCAGGTGTACAGCATGGCCAGCCTCGACGCTCTAATATCAGATACTGTCGCTGGCTCCGGCAACCTCGACCTCTGCCTGGACTTCGGCAATGACAGTATCTGTGACTGGACGCACAACGCCACCACCAGTTTTCCTGCCACGTTGGAGGCAACCGGCTTTGTCGACTCCCTCAACAGCTACCTGCTCACCCGTAACGACATTCCATGGGGTGAGTCCATCGATATACCCGTGCGGGTGGATATCGACCGGGCAGCCCAGGTCCTGCTCACCAATCTGGCCCTGACGCCGGTAGGAGCCAAGACCCGCTTCCTGCGCCTGCCCGCCCAAGCTTATGACAGCATCAACCTCAGTCTACAAATGGGACAGCAGGGTGATACGGCCGGGCCTCTGTCGTTCACGGTTGATGTGGGTGCCGACGGCACGGTGGATTGGCCCCATTCCGGCAATCATAGCTATCCGGCCGTCCTCTCCAGCACGGCGGATGGCTATGATCTGGCCGGCGCCTTCAACGCCTATCTCGCCGGTCGGAGCGGCGAGGTAGACGTGCCTATCCGTATTGTTCCCAGCCCCTCTGTAGCGACAGCATTGTACGATTTTACCGCTATTCTCACAGACAAACCGGACGCTACCCTCACCAGTAGTGATATCAGTTTTGGCGGCGTCAGTGCCAGTCGCACCGCAGCTGTAGAGACTACCGAGGGTGACATCATCCCCATCGATGTCACATTGCACAACACTGGCGATGGTGATACCGGCCCCCTCACCGCCAGCTTCTTTGCCACCCCGCCTGATGGATTCGGCGAGACATACATCGGCGCTGATTTCGTGGAAAACATACTTGCAAGTGGCACGGCTACTGCCCACCTGGATTGGAACACTCTGGGCTTCACAGGAGACATTCCTGTGCGAGTAGTGGTCGATCCCTTTGATCGTACGGTTGAGACCTTTGAAGACAACAACGAGGCCACGGCCAATATCATCATTCTCACCCGCCCAGACCTGCTGATCCCAACCATCAGTCTCGATGAGGCCGAACCGGTTGTAGGTCAGGATGTACAGGTTGAAATGCCTCTGCAAAACGATGGCCAGACGGCTGCAAGCGCGTCTACGCTGGCGCTCACGGTTGAAGACCCTGACAACGACGTAAGTGTCATCTGTGAACCCACGCCCGCTGTACCCGGCGAGGATACTTTCACCGAACTCTGTGTCTGGTCGCCTTCTGCGCCTGGCTTGCATCGCTTGTTCGCTGTAGGTGACAATGGCGGCGTCATCTTCGAATCGGATGAGGGGAACAATCACCAGTGGCGGGATCTCTATGTGGGGTTTGCCGGTCCGCTCCTACTTGATAGCGGTGCAGATGATGCAACGGATCCACCCTACGACCCGGCGTCAGGATACGGGTATATCGCAGACAACACTTTTGCCAGTGACTTCTGTGGATCCACTACTGAAGAAACTCAATTAGTCGCCGGTGATGGCTTAGTAGAGTACCAATTCGATCACTTATTGCCAGGTCATTTCTATCATCTGGATCTCACCCTTTACGAATGCGATAGTATCGGCCGCCAACAGCAGATCCTGGTCAATAATCAGATTGTTGGCGATCCAATCGATCTTTCGAGTGGCGAAATCCATGAAGTATCCATATTGCTCGATCCGGCATTCTACAAGGAACATGCGGTAACGATCGGCATCGAGGAATTACTCGGTAACGACGCCGTGGTCTCAGCCATTGCCCTGCATGATATCGACTATCGTTACGCCGATGCGGGCGGCGCTAATGACCCTGAATACGATGTCGACGCCGACTATGGTTTTGTCGATGGTGTCGAACAAGACTCTTGGGGCACATTGCCATACCAGTCTCGCCGCACCGACCTGGGCGACGGTGATCCGACAGATGATCCCGACAACGAACTGGTCTATCAATTCGATAATTTGGATCCCACACTGCGGTATTTCCTGCGATTTGTCTTTTACCAGAACTCCGTCGGACTTTCTGAACAGACGATCTGGGTGGATGACATCAGCACCGGCGAAATGACCACTCTGGTCGATGAAGAGCGAGAGGATATCACCGTCAATGTTCCTCTAAACGCCTACTTCAACGATGGCAGCATTGAGGTTCAGATCCGCCGAGAGGACAGCACAACCGGCGCTTTTGTCAACGAAATAAGCCTTGAACAGAAAACACTTCTCGATCTTCCTCAGATTAGGGATATCTCGATTGTCAATGTCAATGACATTCAAGCGACCATTACCTGGCAAACCGATCGCCCCACCAATGGTGAGGTACACTATGGTCCGACCCAAGCCTTAGGAAGTGTCGCTTATGATGATAGAGGTGTGCAAACAACGGCCACAACACACTTCGTGAGTCTACTGGGGTTGTCACCAGAAACCGATTACTTCTTCTATGTGGTTTCAGCAGATGCGGTGGATGACAATGAAGGTGCACTCTATCAGTTCAGAACCGGCCCTACTCTGGGGATAGGACAAAATGATACAGTCTACGGTCAGGTATTTGGCCCTGACGGCGTAACACCAGCAGAAGGCGCTTTAGTCAAGATACTACTACTTGATGACGACGACCAACCTTCGTTGGGACAGGCATCGCCATTGGCTGCCATAGTGCCTGCTTCAGGCTATTGGTCGGCCAATCTGGGCACTGCCCGTACCGAAGATCTCCAGGCTTACTTTGCCTACAGCCCCAGTGGTGACCAACTCCAGCTCAACATCGATAGTGGTACGGGTTGCGCTGCATCGCAAACAATCGACACGAGTGAAGATTTTCCTGCACCTACTATGAGCTTGGTCTGCCCAACACAGACTGTTCACAATCTGGATGCAAGTTGGAACCTCATCGCCCTAAACCTGAATTCTGATCCTCACCCGTTAGCGCAGGAGGTTCTGGATGAAATCAACGCTCAGGGTGGCGATGCAGAAGAAATCAACCGTCGGCTCAACGGAAGATGGGATGCGCATATCGACGGTTTACCATTCAACAACTTCCAGACTACATTCACCGAGGCCTATTTTATACGCACCAATGTTAGCAGTGTCTGGGCGCGTGAGGGACGCCCTCCACTAGACGTGTTGCCCGTCGATCTCTATTCAGGTTGGAACCTGGTTGGCTTCCCGAAACTGGCCCAACCGATGGATGCGGAAGCATTGCTCCTCGATATACAGGCCCAAGGCGGCGCCTGCGATGAAATCGACAAATGGTCGTCTGGAAACTGGCTCGGCCATCCCCTGGGTATTCCCATCAATCTCTTCGACATACGCACTGATGAGGGCTACTTTATTCGCTGCAGCAATGCGATTACCTATATCATGAGTGACGCTGTGTACCAAACGATCTTTCCTGCTATCGAGCCGGTCGAGAGGTCGCCCGAGCCTGAGGCATCTCAGTCTCTGCCGCTGGTGGAGGATATCACGATCAGCAACCTCCGAGATGTGGCGTTTACCCTTTCCTGGCGTACAAATACGTATAGCAGAGGCTGGGTTGAGTTCGGAACCGATCTCGAAAACCTGGACCAGATCGCATACGATGATCGTGGTGAAGAGATCGTCTCCAGGCTATTTCATGCTAGTCTTGGCGGTCTCGCACCTGAGACCACTTACTACGTTCGCATTCATGCCGGAGAAAGCATGATTGATCAGAGTGGTGAACCCCTCCCGGTCACAACAGGCGCAATTCAGAGCCCAAGTATACCTTTTACCGCCTATGGACAGGTCGTGAAAGCAAATGGTACACCTGCCGGTGGGGCAATCATGCAAGTACGAGTTCATGGCGATCTTGTTGATGGTATTAACCTCTTGACCAGCCTGGTAGATGAATATGGATATTGGAGTCTTAGCCTGCCAGTAGAAGATTGTACGACAGCATCCCTATCACTCACAGTTGTCGAAGCGGAAGGCTCGATAACAGAGAGGGATATCTCGGCCTGTAACGCATCACCTGCACCGGCTATGGTGACAATATCAGACTATCAACCTCGTATCTACACCCCCCTGATTCAGCAATAACGCTCTCAACGTAGTCCTTGGGCTTCTGTGCAGAGCAAGAAATAATCCAGGCGAATGGATACAGTATTCCTTCAGTTCAAGATTTCCACATCTGACCCGACCTGCTTCGCCCGGAATCACCACCTTTGAACTGGACCCCTACACCTACGTATTGTGGGTGCGGGGGCCAGTAATTCAGCTAGCTTAAGGTTCCCGGCAAAATCACCAGGAGAGACATAAACATGAAGTGGGCTTGCATCCGTAAGACAACTACCTACCTGGCCTTCGTTTGCGTGCTGGCTGGCTTTTTGCAGGGGGCGGCTCCACAACTGATGGCCAGTCGTACAGCGCAAGCGCAAGAGCCCGGACCTCAATTCAACAGGGTTTATATCACCGACGTCGGAAACGGAGGTTTTGTCGTGAGTTGGACTACTTCAGAAGCATCTACCGGCGCGGTTGAATGGGGAGAAGCAACACCTCCAACAAACTGGATCAGTGATCCCGCTGTGGATACCAGCGCCCACTATGTACGTGTGGCGGAGGGAGATGTACTCGAATCCCAAACCCAGCACCTATTTCAAGTTACGTCGGATACGACGGTGGATGACCGCAATGGCGATTACTATACCGTTTCTACAGGTCCAATTCCAGACGGTAGCACGCCGTCTGGTCGTACGATCTGGGGCTATGTTTATCAGAAAGATGGATTTACACCCGCTGTCTATGTCACCGTATACCTGCAAATAAAAGACGGCAATGGCATAGGCAGCAGCGGCGTCTCGCAGTGGGTTACAGTCCGAACTGATGAACAGGGTGGGTGGTATTACACCATGGACATTCGTACGGCAGATGCGGGTGGTTACTTTTCATTTAGCGATGGTACAGACGAGCTTCATGTAATAGCGCGGGGAGGTAGTGCTGGGGTTGCTGCGGTCACTACAAACACACCTGCTGACTATCCCAGCGGCGCCTATCGGTTTGCCGATATTGTACTAGGTCCGCCTTCTGCCCCTGTCACACCGTCGGTATCGATCAACCAAGATAGTTCGCCCGATGTGCAACTCTCTTGGTCTCATCCAGCTGACTGTGCGGATTACGAAATATGGTGGAGCGAGAGTCCTTACTTCGACCGGGGTGACAGCGGATCCCATTGGTTAGCCGATAGTTCGCCGCCGCTCGAGGGTACTACGATAAATCACACTCGCACCGGCGTCTTAGGTGACGCAACAGACGAGTACTATGTCATCACTTGCTTCAACCTGGCCGGCGAGCCTGCCACGGGTTCCAGCCCAGTGGGCACATTTAGTTTCAGCTTGACACCGGGCGCATCCTAATATCTCACCGTCGACTTCCATAGAGATCAATGTCTAAACGTTCATCGAGCCTTGGGTTATTGCTGTTAGTCTGTAGCCTGATCACACTCACAGCCAACTTCACGCAGACATATGTTCGGGCAAAAGCCAGTCCTGCAGCGGGCGTCGATCAGCTACAAATCACCAACGTCAGGGATGTAGCGGTTACCATCTCCTGGCTGACCGATTCATCTGTCACAGGCCATGTTCACTATGGTACTAGTACTGCCCTGGGGCAGATCACCTATGATGATCGAGGGGCGACGACCTCTTCTGAGACCCATTATGTTACCTTGTCCGGCCTTTCGCCTGAAACGACCTACTATTTTGACATCGTGTCGGACAATGGCGCCCATATCGACGATAACGGGGGCGCACACTATCAACTGAGCACGGGACCAACGCTCGCCGTGCCGGCCCCCGACACTGCCTACGGGCAAGTCTTTCTCAGCGATGGTGTCACGCCCGCTGCCGGGACTATCCTATATATTGAATTGGCGGATGCCGATGGGCAGGGGTCAAGTGGGCGATCGGCATCGTTATCGGCACTGGTCGCTGCCAACGGCTTCTGGGCAACTAGTATGAGTTCGGCTCGAGTTCAGGACTACAGTGCGACCTTTCAGTATTCAGACAGCGGGGATACAGTGCGACTATTCGCCCAGGGTGCCAGTCAGGGCAGTGCTACTACTGAGACGGATACAGCAGGTGATACACCGGCCCCAGCCATGGAGCTGCAATCCTCTCAACAAACGAATACGCCCTCCCCCACGGCATCGCCGACCAATACACCCTCAAGTACTCCTACGCATACGCCAACTCCAACCAGAACCTTCACGCCGACGGCAACGCCTTCACCAACGGCAACCCCGACTCCTACATCAAGCCCAACACCGTCGCCATCACCCACACCGACTCACACACTGACACCGCCGCCAACTCGCACGGCAACGCCTTCGCCAACGACAACCCCGACTCCTACATCAAGCCCAACACCGTCGCCATCACCCACACCGACTCACACACTGACACCGTCGCACCCTCGCACGGCAACGCCTTCACCAACGGCAACCCCGACTCCTGCATCAAGCCCAACACCGTCGCCATCACCCACACCGACTCACACACTGACACCGTCGCAGACTCACACGGCAACGCCTTCGCCAACGGCAACCCCGACTCCTACATCAAGTCCAACACCGTCGCCATCACCCACACCGACTCACACACTGACACCGTCGCCGACTCACATGGCAACGCCTTCACCAACGGCAACCCCGACTCCTACATCAGGTCCAACACCTATACCGACGGACACACCTTCACCCACACCTACAAGCACACCTTTGGTTCCCTGGGCGATATGGTCGGAGGACACGCCGCTGTTGATTCTATCTGAGGGCGGTGAAGCCTCATTTCTCTACGGTAGCCTTGAGTCATCGACAGTTATGACAGGCGCAATCGAAGGGATGGCACAATTTGATGAAGGCGTGACGACTAAGGTGGATACGCTCGCCGCCACCTCAGGCTTATACAATTTCTACGTTGAACCCGCTCCAGGTGCAAGCACAGGTGAAGATTTTACCCTCAGTGTCACCCTGGCAGATGTTAAACTGAGTCGTTTGGGTTGGATAGCGCAGCCGGTTTATTTACCGGCGTACTATCACTAACTGGACTTTGGCCATTTTCCAAAATCGATTTTTTGCCAGATCACGACCGCTACATATAGTACTAATAAAAAGATAACTACTGCATACAGACCAGCGTTATGTAAACCTGGTTGGTTT
>PIVW01001397.1 GCA_003353825.1 Chloroflexota bacterium | reverse complement strand
ATACGGTTCGGGCCACTGCTGGCAGCACCTACTCCATAATATGCACCTCCGGATCAAGAAGGCCAAGCACGGTCGAGGACTATTCGCAATGAGGCCCGACCAATCAGCTAAGCCAGTCTTCCGAAAGGGCCGCACAGTCATCGATTATGATGGTCAAGAGCTTACGGCCGACACATTAAAGGAGCGGTACGGGACGAACACGGCGCCATACGCAGTAGCCAAGCACAAAGGCTTGGTAGTCGACGCCGCACTCGCCCGGTCTCCAGGCAGCCATGCCAACCACAGCCGCAGACCCAACTGCCGCTTTGGAGTCAACAACAAGAACCTAGTCATAATAATCGCCACCAGAGATATATACAATGGTGATGAAATATTACTGAACTATAACCGTGGTTCAGGTACCAGGTATCTGTTTGACGCCCCCGGTGTCTCCCACACTACAGTTACCTCGCGTCTTAACACGGTCAGGTAGCTTTCCAGGGCCGCCTGCAGAAGTCACGGTGCTCGCACGACACAGCACGTGGACCATGTCGCCTCAGTGCGGTATACGGTTCAGGCCACTGCTGGCAGCACCTACTCCATAATATGCACCTCCGAATCAAGCAGGCCAAGCACGGTCGAGGACTATTTGCTATGAGGCCCGACCAATCAGCTAGGCCAGTCTTCCGGAAGGGT
>PIVW01001396.1 GCA_003353825.1 Chloroflexota bacterium | reverse complement strand
AAGGTAAAACCGTGTGGAAGCGACAGTTATCCCGATCCAAATGGTTACCGGTTTTATGCGATACGGTTGCACCCGGAACCGAGATAGGCATGGAAGCCTGCGCCGGTGCCCATCACTGGGCCAGGCAGTTAATGCAGCGAGGTTACCCGGTGAAAATCATCCCGCCGCAGTTCGTGAAGCCCTTTATCAAGAGTAACAAGAACGACGCCAATGATGCCGCGGCAATCTGCGAGGCGATGGGCAGACCCGATATGTACCCGGTCAAGGTGAAAACGGTTGAACAACAAGATCTCCAGGCGATGCACCGTATCCGGGATGAAATCAAGAGCCATCGTATCGCCAAGGCCAATCAGATACGTGGCCTGGTCACCGAGTATGGCCTGGTGGCCCCGCAACAGTTACATGCCCTGCGTAGAGCGATCCCTGAGTGGTTGGAAGACGCCGAGAATGGTCTCAGCTTTTTATTCAGGCAGCTTCTTCAGGGGTTATGGGGAGACTTGTATGCGTTGGATCAGCGGATGACTGAACTGGATAAACAGATTGCCGTGATTGCGCAAGAAGACCCAACTGCCAGGCGATTGCAGCAGTTGCGCGGTGTGGGTCCGTTGATTGCGACGGCCCTGGTGGCCACGATCGGGGATGGCAAGCAGTATCGTAAAGGCAGAGACATGGCGG
>PIVW01000677.1 GCA_003353825.1 Chloroflexota bacterium | reverse complement strand
CCAGGGGATGGCACGAGTTGGTCCACCGCATTCAAGACCATCCAGTTTGCCATCGATGCGTGTGCGGCAGCCGGCGGTGGCGAGGTATGGGTCAAGGAGGGCACGTATGTGCCAGGTACGGAGAGGAGCGACACCTTCCAGTTAAAATCGGGCGTGGCCCTTTACGGCGGCTTTTTCGGCAATGAAACCTCCCGGGACGCGCGTGATTGGGCAGCCAATGAGACCATATTGAGCGGGGACATCGGTGTATCGGGAGACATCACCGACAACGTCTACCATGTGGTCCATGTGGTGGCGACAATGCCACCAAAGCCTGAACCTGACCCTGCCATCATAGACGGGTTTACCGTCACGGGCGGCAACGCCAACGTCTCGGGCAGTGGGCAGGATTCCGACGGCGGCGCGATCTATAACGAAGGTGAGAATGCGACCATCACGAATTGCACCTTTTCCGGAAACACTGCAGGCAATGGCGGCGCGATCTGGAACTCATGGAATACCGCGATCATCAACTCTATCCTCTGGGGAGACACAGCCTCTCAGGGCAAGGAGATTTACAACTCTAGTGGCACCCTTACCATCGACTACAGCGATATCCAGGGCGGCGTAGAAAGTATAGGAGGAAACGTTATTCCGGGCAGTGGCACCAACATCGACGCTGATCCCTCCTTTGTGGATGTCTCTGACCCTGATGCAGCCAACTGGGACCTGCACCTGAGGTCTTTCTCTCCCTGTGTCGATAAAGGTACCTCAACTGGTGCTCCCGATAATGACATAGATGGCGAAGACAGACCCCAGGGGTCTGGTGTGGACATGGGCGCCGATGAGTTCTACGACGCAGATGGGGACGACATTTCAGATGTTATTGAGCTGTCGTGCGGTTCCGATCCTTCAAACATCGCCTCCACCTGCGAGTTGTGCGATGGAGTAGATAACGATCTTGACGGCTCTGTGGGCACGGCGACTTTGGCCCGCTGGCCGACAATACACCTTCAAACGATGGTACGGATATCGATGCAGACGGCCTGTGCGATGCCGGAGACCCTGACATAGACGGAGACGGCATTCCCAATGCGGTCGATACACAACCCAATGAGGATTCAAGTGGTTTCAGCGATGGAACCACAACCGGCAACATTACGGCTCCAGGGGATCAATTGCTGACCGTAACGGATGCTGCGAATCCAAATGAGGGAGTGACAATCACCGCTAGTGTTGATGGTGGAGAAACCCCTGCGACCGTCAGCTTGTGTGGAGGGCGTTCCGAAATGTTTCTCGGTGGTGATGAAGCGGTCTTGACCTGTGGCAGCATCATTGTAAAAGTTGTCAGCGGGACGGTCGAAATTACGTTTGTCGCGGATGATGGTACATCTGCAGCAACGAGTCTGAATGCAGGCAATAGTCTTGAATGCGATCCAGCCACGCTCACTGTAACCGCTCCTTCAACCAATGACGAAACGACTGTTGTCCTTGTCAATGGAGAGGAAATCTCCTTAGCCCCTGGCGGTACGGTCAGTAACATAATTGTAAATCTAGAAAAGGCGAAGGTCTCCTGGGATCATGGAGACATCCACCTGAACGGAAAGCTGTACCTCCCCGAAGGTATCTGGAAGGACACTCTGAATCCTGTCGGAAGCGCTAAGATTACACTTGCAGATATCGGTGTTACCGACCAGGATGTAGAATTTGAGATCAAGGGGAAGAAAGGTGAGAGGTGGGAGTACAAAGACAAAAAGAATCTCAACGGCGATATCAAGGAGCTAAAAATAGATTGGAAAGGGGCGAAGTTCGACTACCACGGTGATGACAAGTTTCACCTCCACACCCACTTCATCGGTGGAGCCGAGACGACGTTCTGCATCCACACCGGGCGTGTTTCAGGGGATTTTACGGTTGCCATCGACGGGAGTGCCGATGAAACCGCGATCCATTACGTATACGACGCTGCGACGAAGCGCTTTTCAATCGGAACGACTATCGCATATGAGCTCCAGAAGAAAGACTACAGCCACGTCCATTTCAGCCTGCCGTTTCCGCTCACCCCTGACAAGACCATAGCGGTTAGCGGCGAGACAATAGATCTTACCATCGATGCGGCAGATTACTACCAGGCAGGGCATGCCAAGTTTAAACTGAAAAGCATTTTTGAAGCAAGCTTGTTTCCTGCGGGTTCAGGATCATACCCGGATGAGCTGAAATGTGTCGTCACACTCGGGGAATATACGAATATGGTATTGGGTAGTGATCTGATAGGCTTAGAGAAGGGCCGGACAAAAAGGAAAGGCAAACACTAAATGTAAATAAGAGGTCGCGTCTTGATTAGTGATTATAATAAACCGATTAATCACTGATCAAGATTTGACACCCTATTTCTTCCATTGCTTATTCCTCAGATCAATGATAGTCATTTACTAATTTGAGTCTGCACCAGACCACGTCTAATTACCTTTGCTCCCCTTAGTAAATTGGGCCGCTCAAAAATGAGATCGAAAATTGCACTGACATCGTTTTATTTAGTTTTTATAAGCCTTCTTTTGGGTTGCTCGGATTCAACCACCCAATTGCCCGCCCCCCAAAAGATCGGCCATAATGAGCGCACCCGGACAATATCCGGCAAACAGGCCGCCGATGTAGTCAATAAAATGCACCGCCAAGCAGTGGCTGCGGATGCCAATGCGATTGTCGAATATGGCAAGGAAAAAAAAGATATCTTGTATATCTCGTATTATGAAGATCAGAATCAGGCCGGCAAAGCGTTTGATTTGATGATAGATAAAATGGCTTCAGC
>PIVW01000676.1 GCA_003353825.1 Chloroflexota bacterium | reverse complement strand
TTGGATGAATTGCCCGAGTTCGGCAACCGCATGCTGGAGATGTTAAGGCAACCTATGGAGGACAAGCAGATTACGGTATCTCGGGCAGCGGGCTCAGTCACCTTTCCCACCAATTTCATGTTGGTGGGCAGCATGAATCCCTGCCCTTGTGGCTATTATGGGGATCCAGAACGCAATTGCACCTGCTCGAATGCCTCCGTGCAGAATTACCAGAAGCGGATTTCCGGCCCGCTCATGGACCGCATCGATATCCATGTGCAGGTGCCACGCGTCGATTACGACAAGCTCACAGATGATACGCGGGGCGAGCTATCAGAGCATATTCGAGAACGAGTACAACGGTCGAGGGGTATCCAGCAAGCGCGTTTGCAGGACTTGCCCCATGCTTCCTGTAATGCCGACATGGGCCCTACCGAGGTGAGAAAGTACTGTCCACTCGATGAGACCGGACATCAGCACGAATGCACTTGTAATATGTCATCGCTAGCAGTCGTTGGAAAAGTCATCAGGACACGACATTCGAGGATAATCCTTGGGTTTCACAGTGAAAATCTGTGTGAATCCATCCAGATCCGTGTCCTAAAAGCGTTGAGAGCGACTTCTCCGGCAGACTCCTAGGGCGGTACAATACTAGCCACGGTGACAGGTATTGTACACCGCCAATTCCATACCAGTCACCCTCAGACCATCTTCAACTCATTTCAATCCAGGGGCCACCTGGCTCCCAGATGGCAGAGAAAGGTAACTCCTCGGCAGCAGCTTGGAGTGGCGGCATTAGGAAAATAGTAAGCTCAGTTATAACTCTGGGTAGGCCTGCGTTGTCAGCATCGATTCGGTTGCGGCGTACAAATGCCCGCCATTGCATGATCTTGTCGGGACTCTCGGAAAACTCAATCGTGAAAGCTACCGGTGCACTATGAGGCAAAGGTGTTTGTCGACGCCCGAAAGTGGCCTCGATTGCCCGAACCAGCACTTCGCCGTCGAAGCGAAACAACCGCGCCAAGACCCAAAGGTCGAAGAAGTCCTTCATGCGGCTGTTTGTCATGTCTAGCCTGACCATCGCATGTAATTTCTCGGCTATTACAGTTTCCCTGGCATAGACACGAATTTGTGGGGCGGGAAACTCGAGAAGGGTGGGATAGATTTTCTCGACTGATGCCGGCACGACCGCATCACCAAAGCCAACGTCGATGCGAGTTGAGATTCTCGCCCGTCCCAGCATGGCTGTCAACGTGATCCGCTGTCCACCATACGCCTGCTCCTCTCGGATTGGCCTCACCTGAATGGTCCCAGGATCAAAGGCGATGCCATCAGCTTCGATTTCTACCAGGCAGATTTCGCGGAAGACTCGTGCCAACTGCTCAGCAGATCCATCGCCAAGGCCGAGGAGATCGAGATCGCGCGTGGGCCGATGCACCGGCACAGCCCATACCAAGAAGAGAAGAGCACCCTTGAGCACGAACTGGTCAGCATAGCGAGATTGGGACAGGCGATACAGGAGACGTTCGATCGCATAGCGGACCAGCAGGAAGTTGAACTCCTCGCCCGTGGTCTGGCTTAGATTGAGCAGCCTTTGATGTACCGAAGCGACCAGGTTGGACGGCTGAGGTCTGTTCATGCCGTGGCCTCCAGGTAAGGCTTCATGACGTAGGCGACCCGGCAGATCCTTGCAAAGTGCCACAGGTTGTGATCCGTACACTTGCCGAGCCGCCTACAGTCGCGCAGTGCTTCGAGCGCAACATCCAGGCCAATCTTATTGCGATACTTGAAACAATCGGCGACAGTCTTGGCCGGCGCGTAGACGGGCACGGTGACGCCTTCGATCTGATGGTTCTCCACTCCTGTTGTCAACGTCTGGCCGGAGAAACGCACGAAGCGCATGGGCGGATAGTCGAACCTTGGCAGCCGCGCTTTGCGATCGATAGCTAACCAGACCTCAAAGGGAAGCTGGGCCCCGATTTCGTGGAAGGAAAGAGCCGACAGGAGGCAAATCACACCATGTGGCGCCCGCTTGCAGGCCACTACCAGTGAGTGGTGTTCAGTGAAATTGCCATCTGAGAGCCTGTACAGTCCCCGGCCAATGCGCATAACTCTGCCCTGTTGGTGAAGCCAATAGAGCGATGCGGGGGAAATGCCCAATGCGCGCAGATCCCGCGGGCGAATCACTTCCTGCTCTCGCAGGAGCCTGATGATTTGGTCGATCTGTTTCATGAAGTTATTATACACAACGTCGGCATTTATCAAAAACAGCCAACGTTTTCTATAAATCAGGAAGCGCGTTTGCAGGACTTACCCCATGCTTCGTGTAATGCCGACATGGGTTCAACCGAGGTGAGAAAGTACTGTCCACTCGATGAGACCGGGCATCAGTTGGTGGGGGCGGCGATGCGGCAGTTGGGGCTCAGTGCTCGAGCGTATCACCGTATTCTCAAGCTGGCGCGTACCAATGCGGATCTGGTGGGAACCGAACGTATCGAGCCGGCGCATATAGCTGAGGCTATTCAGTATCGACCAAGACGGCGTGAGTACTGAGTGCAGGCGAACGCATTGGACCATAGTGGATCGAGCTTGAGCCATCATGCTGTCAAAGATAATTAGAAAGACCGATGTTTGAAGGGCAAAAAAAATATGGCTTTGCCTGCTACTGTCAGAGTCGTTCCGCTGTGCATGAATATACTGACAACGGTCATAAAGGAACATTTTCAAAAGTCTGGAACTTGAGGGTCAATAAGCTGGCAAGCTCTTGCTTATATATCCCATCGGTTTGAGCGATACAATCTACAATAGCTA
>PIVW01001395.1 GCA_003353825.1 Chloroflexota bacterium | reverse complement strand
GTATTTATCTGACGCTGCGTGTTACCCATGATTTCAATTTATTTGCCCAATTTGTTACGTGTGGAGGTGGTCCCTACCTCGAATATCTGCGAAGCACTGCGTGTACCAAACTTCGAGTTCTGTCGAGCGAGTTATGGAGTTGGGTGCTGCGCATGGAAATCAAGTATCGTCCCAAGTGCCGCAAATGCAAACGTGTCTTTCTACCCCGAAAATCGGGCAAACAAACGTCGCTAGAGCAGGCATACTATGCCTGTTCTTATTGTGGCTGTTGGGGATCATGGATAGCTGACTTCTGGTGTGATCAATATCGTAACTGGCTGCTACAACAAAGCGTTGCCAGGCAACGAGATCATTCTAGTGAATATCATGACAAAGTCAAGGTCGACACCTTGCTTTCGTCATCTGCTCATCTAGCTGAACTGGTTGCTATTGACAAATCTTTGCTGGGATCTCCGGCTCCTCACTTGTATGATCATCCTCGAATTTCGGTCGCTACCGCCCACAACGCCTTGGGGGAGCGCCTCTCTACTCGTACTTTCGAGGCGCCCGTCATCCCAGGCCGGTTCATCATTATCATTACTTCCAGCTCTCTTATGTTGCTTGCCGAGGCTGTGTCTTCTGCTGCGCCTGTGGCTGGCTCTTATTCACCGTCCATCAGTGGTTGGGATTGGCGTT
>PIVW01000675.1 GCA_003353825.1 Chloroflexota bacterium | reverse complement strand
AGCCCTGGCGACTTGATCCTCCCAAGGTGGAAACTTATTGTACCAATCTGCTTAAGACTGACTTACAGAACAAAATGCACGTTCCAAATCCCTACATGCCTGCGGATTTGATGCGCAAGCTCGAGAAGCAGGCCTGGCTGACCACTGGAGTGGTTAGCCACCAGGATCACTGGCTCTGTGGGATCAGGATTGCCCTGGAGAAAGCTCTTACTCAACTTGCTGTGCTCACCGACGCCAACTCCGCAGCTGGGGCTCATGCCAAGGTCGTCGTCAAATATTTGAAAGACGCTCAGCTTTTTCAACAGCAAATCTCGATGAACAATCTCCATCTCGCCAAAGCTACGATTTCAGGCGCCTGCCAATATCAGCTGGCTAGGCGTGACTCCGTCCTCTACCATCGGGACAAGCGCCTCCCTGAGGGTCCCCTTGTCACTTTGCGTTCCTTGCCGTTTGGGCAGGAGGACCTATTCGGCCCTGAGCTTCGCAACATGCTATCCGACCTGGCCGCTGCTAAAACCAGTGCCTACCAGAACAACCAGCTGGAGAAGGAACATCGTGGGTCTGACAAGCGTTTTTCCGGCAACACCGGCCACGGGAAAGACTCTGGGGGACAACGTGGTCGTGGCTCCCAAGGGGGTCAGAAAGGCGGCAAGCAGCGCTATCGCCGCAAGAACCGTAACAAGAAGTGGAATCGACAAGCCAATAACTCCGGCAACTCCGGTGGCAAGGGCGACAAAGCCAAGAGTACCACCAACAAAGGCGATTGACACTCATTTCGATGTTACTGCGATGCTTCAACGTCCTTTTGGGATAGACACTTGTCTTTTCAACCACATTGATCTTGCTCGCTATCAGAGCGTGGTTTTTCCTACAGGTTTTGACCTGCCCTTGCCGCCCGACCCTCTTCTGGAGGGTAAGTTCACCTTACCGGACAGCACTCAGGCTCCCCTCCACCCCGGTGCCCAGAAAAAGCCCCGGGTGGACTACACTTTGGTTAGGGATGGGCCCCTCATGCCCCTCACTATTCCTGATTGGCCTCGCCCCCCTCGCCCGGGTCCGGTCGGGGGTCGGCTGACACGGTACGCTTCCAATTGGGAGCTCCTTACGGATGATCCCTGGGTGCTGAGTACTGTCCGGTATGGTCTCATGATTGACTGGAAAGATGATATACCCCCTCCTCTTTCCGCTACCCCTATTGAGATTGGGCATGTTCCTTCCCAAAACCACCCTGCCATGAGGCAGGCCATTGCCTCTGATCTTGAGAAGGGTTTCATTGAGCGAGTACCCAACCAGGCCAACCCTGGTCCGGGCTTCTATAGTCTCTATTGGCTTAAACTGAAGCCGGATAAAGACGAGTCGGGTAATCCGAAGTTCAGGAGACTCCTTGATCTGTCCCGACTTAACAAGTATGTGGACTGCCCATCTTTCACGATGGAAACTTCCGAGACTATTCGGTCAGTTTTATGTCAAGGAGATTACACTACCAGTATTGACTTCGAAGATGCTTATTTCCACATCTTGGTTAACTGGAATTTCCGGCGTTACCTCCGGTTTGTCTTCGAAGGCGTGGTTTATCAATTCCGAGTGTTGCCTCAGGGACTTAACATCTCCCCTCGAGTGTTTACTCGTGTGGTGCAGCCCATCCGTCAATATTGCCATCTACGTGAGGTTCACCTCCATCAGTACTTAGATGACTGGCTGGTTAAAAACCAGCTCTTCCCGGTGACCTCCCAGCATACTCATTTTGTGATGAACATTGCTGAAGGGGCTGGCTTTGTCACTTCTCTGAGCAAGTGTGATTTATTCCCCAGTAGGGACTTTCAGTTCCTGGGGTACCAGTTTAACACTGTCTCTTGCAAAATCACACCTCCAGCCAAGCGCTGGCTCTCCCTGACTCCGCTACTCCACTCGTTTTTGACGGCAGAGTCCCACTCTGCTCGCAGGTGGGAGGTCTTGTTAGGGACTCTAGTAGCCCTCTCCAAGTTGGTACCTTTGGGGATGGCCCGCATTCGCCCTTTGCAGTTCCATTTGAAGACGCACTGGAATCGTTGTCATCCCTGGTTCCAGGTGCCTATCACCCCGTCCATTAAACGGGTTCTCTCTTGGTGGGCCCATCCACCCAACCTTCTGGTTGGTGTACCCTTTAGGACTCCTCCTCCTCAATTGGCCCTCTATACGGATGCCTCAAATTATGGTTGGGGGGCTCATTTAGGGGATCACACTGCTCAAGGCATCTGGGATCCTATTCAATCCCGCCTGCACATTAATGCTAAGGAAATGCTGGCCGTCATGCTCGCTCTGGTTCACTGGGCAGACCTTACGGAGGGTAAGTCCGTTTTGGTGGCTACTGACAACTCCACCGTTGTGGCTAACATCAACAAACAGGGTGGCCCCAAGTCTCATACCCTCTGTAAGCTCACTCTCCACTTGTATAGTTGGGCTATCCGGAATGGGACGACTCTCCGAGCTAGACACATACCGGGAATTCAAAACATTCTCGCCGACAATCTAAGTCGGCCCTTAGGGCGTTCCTCTCTTGAGTGGGAATTACACTCCGGGGTCCTCCGTGCAATTTGGCACGAATGGGGTATCCCCCAAACTGACCTGTTTGCTACTTGGCTAAACCATAGGCTCCCCCAGTATGTGTCTCCTATTCCCGATAGCCGAGCTCTTGCGGTGGACGCGTTCTCCATCTCATGGGCAGGTCAATTCCTGTACGGGTTCCCTCCCTTCAGGTTGATAGGGAAGCTTCTGTACAAAGTCAGGCATGAAGGTTGTACCATGATCCTTAT
>PIVW01000674.1 GCA_003353825.1 Chloroflexota bacterium | reverse complement strand
CCCGCGCGGCCGCGGTAAAACGCTAGCAAAAAATGTTGCGCAGCAGGGGTCACGACAGACGGTGAAAAAAAACTCAACGGCCATCAACAACGCGACGAAACGCTAACAAAACTGTCGCCCACAATGGGGTCTACCGCTGCTCCGCTCCCGCACGCCACAGCGATCGTGCGACATGAGGAGCATACGTCGCGGCTAGATACACCATTGTTTGAGAGTTCTGTAGCTTGTCAGCACGATTTTTCATATTTTGGCATGCTTTTGCGACACATCACGTGACACATGCGAGATGGGTTCTGACGCCCACTTTCAGGACAAGATGACCACCGCCATGTGCCATTCATCTCCTTTTCAGCCGCCTTCCAGCCTATCATTTGCTCAAGGGTGATGTCATGGAAGCATCTGGCGCTTTCTGGTCCGAATAATTGCCATGGAGTCGAAACATGATTCATATTCTGAAAGCTTGTTTTGACACCAATTCTGCGAAAGAACACGCCAAGTATCGTCACGGTTATCGCGCTTTGCGGGCTCTACAACACCATCCGAGCGCATACGACTCCTTATGTATCACATATGAGTGGCTCTTGAGAAGGATCACTTGACACTGGCTGTGGAAGTGCGCATACTCGTTCGGTCTCGACAAGGTGGTAACTCGTCAGATTGTAGCCTGAGAATGATGGGATAGAAAGGTCGGCATGATCAGTTTTGATGCCGCCAAATGGCCCAATATCATCCCAGTATGAACGTTTGTTGCATATGCTGCAGTTGATTTGGAAAGATTTGAGAACATGATGACAATTGGCCGTAACAAGAAGGACATGCTGATTTTTGAGCATGTTTTGAGCAGAGAGAAAAATGCATGATAAAGATACCACCGCATGATATATAAATTCACACTTTTCGACTTCATTCATCACCAATAGATATAGTTGTATGTGGTATGTGCTGGCGCTGCTTCTGATGACCATATCATTGAGCTTGGCTTATCACGGTGGACAACTTTTTTTACCGAGCCCGCGGGCGGGAGATATGGCTTGCGCCACATTTTGTTGGTCGGTACCAATCTCCCGTTTATGGGTGTGCGCGCGCTCCGCGCACTTTTTTAAAAAGACACCCATAAACGGGGGATATGTTCTAAAAGTTACGTACGATCGTAGTCACAGATACAAATTCAAATTCAAATTAAAATATTACGGCTATCTAGCCAGGACAGAGTCCTTTATACTCGCGCCAATGTGGACCATCTATGGGTCTCCCACGGTCGAAAACGCAGGCATGACAACGAGACCAGGGCATGTTCTACATACCCTTCCACAATCCTAAAATCAAAACATCACACTTGGTGACGGACTCAGGGTCTAACCGATTTTATCTTTCCGGAAGCTATCGTCAGTAGATCAAAATAACTCTAATACCCCATCGCTAACCATCGCAAAGAATATCAAAAGATCACAGCGAGGCTGGACCTCCCATTCTCTTGTTTCGTCCAGGTCCTTCTTGAATTCTTTTGTCAAATAGTGTTCGTAAAACTATGTAAGTAATACGATGCTGGTCGTCTGCCGCACAGCCACGCGTGCTGGAAGGCAATACCGCTGACATCTGTACACTCATGTTCGAAGAGTCCGATTTTGTAATAACCGAATCCGATAGTACGCTAACGTGTCCCATGACACATCGCCAGCCTTTTTGGTGAGGGAGATGACTTGGCGAAGTGAAGGCCGGAAAAGATTGGTTGGCGATCGCAATCCAGGGTAGAGCGCAAGGTAGCGTGAAGATTTAAAGCTATGGACATCGTGTGTTATTCCAAAGTGACAGACCACGCTGTCGCATTTAAGACGATCCGTTGATTCATCTTCGAGCGACGGTTCCGACGTAGTAGTTTTCGTGTCAGTTGGGGTGGAGATTGGTTGGGACTGTGCTTGCATCGTGGCACGGCGAAGCGGCACGGGGCAGTCCTCTGCGAGGACATGCGCGTGCGGCGTTGCTGTGCTTTGATTCGTCGCGGCGTAGTCAAGCGACATCATGCCCTGCTGGGTGGAGGGGACATGCATGTATCTATTACCATGCGTTGAGTGAGCTCAGAACCGGTGTCAGGGTATCACAAAATGAAAAACGGACGGCGCAACCGCAATTCTGGATCGATCGTCTTGCGACTTCGTCCGTATTATTGACGGTGGGAAGGAGATGAATGGTAATATCGGAGCGGAACGTTTCGGTAGGCGGTATCCAAGTTATTGACACATGTTATAAAAGTTTTTGAAAAATTAAAGGGGGCACACCTTCCCTGCTCTAGGAGGGGGAAAGTGTAACAGAGAGCCACCATGGCACCAATCGGTACGGGTAGTGCCGCTGCTGCGCCTGAGCGCCACTGCCAACGCAAGGAGCATGTCATCGTCGGAGGCGTCGTCGGCGAGCGCCGCCGTTACCATCCCCGGCGAACGGATATATCTCTTCCGCCCGACGGAACTAGACCGAGCCAAGGCCGGCAACTTCGCCGACGTCACCTCACGTTCCCTCCAAGTTGTCAATACAAAGGAAGCAGCCGCCCAACTCGTCAGGGACGGCTGGGCGACCTTCACCGCCGTCATCCAATATGACACCGAAAACACCGGGTTGTCGTCGCTACCACCGGCCGAGGCGGCCGCATCTCTTGATGAGATGCTGCCGCCCTCTGGTCCCGTCCAACACCTGCCCAAGAAGATGTCTGCGTTCTACAAACCCAACAATGACAGGAGCTTGGTGGACATGGTGGTAGAATGTTACGAGGTGAATGTGGTTGATGCACATTCCAGGTG
>PIVW01000152.1 GCA_003353825.1 Chloroflexota bacterium | reverse complement strand
TTCGCGTGATACGGATTTTTCCCACACTATATCTAGGCGCTTGACACAACCAGCCACTAGGTGTGGGGGAATCATCAACGGAAATTCGTGATCGTCACGCGAAGTCCCAAAGAGCCATTTTTACTTAACTCCTCAAGAGTATGAACGAGACCCTGTACTACTCGAAGTGTTGGAACTGGATGTACTTCCTGCTCTTTCCATGTCGAATGTACTTGAATTGTTGCGTGCTGCCATGCCTTTACCTCGTTTAACGCTTCTTCAAGCGGCTCAACTTACTGCCAAACATCTCGATAATCGTGCTCGTTCTCGAAAGTCACGGATGAAAAGAGCCTGAGTCCATGAATTTTGGCTCTTTAATGCCATTCATTACCGTACTCTACATCTGGCAATCTGAATTTAACGTTGTCAAAGTACTTGATGATCATCGAACATCAGATTTCTCTCATCCAAATACTGCGAATCCGTCTCCAAAGACACGACTTATGCTTGCCACAAGCAGAGAACCGCCAACAAGGCAGGCGCCCAATACGAACATCAAGTCTAAGCGCAAAAATCGCTGAATGTGTGGATTATTCTGCATATCAGAAGCACTAGAAGAATAGACTCGACAGAAAGAATCTGAACGTGCATAGATATACCAGCCAATAAAGATGAATAGTGCCCCCATGATCAAGTTTATTGCCCAACCCAGTGTACTCACGGCAATACTTCCAACCGTTAATACACCAAGCCCAACCCAAAGGAGTGCACTAACTAAAGCCAAGTTTTTATACCATCGTATTAACGTCAAGGGTGTTTCTCGCTTATTTTGTTTGTCAATTTTACCTTCGCACATTAATTTTAGTTTCCGCTAATTGGACTTTGAACAAAAATAGGGGTACCTGCAGTATTGGACAGAAGGCATATGAATTTATGAGCAACTAGCAGCTTGTCAGAAAAGTCACCGCGACGCAGATATTTAAGGAAAATCCTTGGGTTTCACAGTGAAAATCCATGCTAATCTTAGAGCAATCGCATCCAATATGTCAAGTAAACAAGTTGGGGCAACCGGCGTCTAAATGGAAGCGAGCCTTCAAAACTTTCATGAGGTAATTATCATCCCAACCGCATCTTAAGCGTCTGCTCTTGATGCCACGCTGTGAGGTCGTTTCTTGTTTGAGCAGGTTCACGGCCATATGGCGAAGGACCGCCATGTTAGCATCAGCGTGACCAATGCGGATACGGCTGTCATCTTCACGAAAAGCGACGTCAAGAACCCAATGCAAGCCGTTTTCGACGCCCCAATGTTCACGTTTGGCATGTAGAGCAACGTCAGCCTGCGGAGATCGGCTTGAAATGTAGTAATTTGTATTAGGCTGATCCAAGCTAATAACTATCCGGGAACTTGAAGGTCTTGAAAAGTGGTTCGTTCAGATTATGCCTCAGCCTTCACCTGGATAGTTATTTCTGTGGATCAGCCTGAGAAGCTAATTTTGCACCTGGTCACCCTGCCACCTGGTCACCCTGTCAACCATTAATCGGTTCAAGAGATTCTTTCACGTTGGGGCAGTCGCTGATCCCTGTGACTGTGGTGTTGCTCAGTTGTGCGGCCCAGCGTACGCCGTTGATGATGACACGCTGAACTTCGGACTGGTAGTAAATGGGCAGGGTTTCATGGCCCGGCCGGAAGTAGAATATCCGGCCCCGACCTCGTCGCCAGGTGCAGCCGCTGCGGAAGACATTTCCACCCTCGAACCAACTGATGAAGATCAGGTCGTCAGGATCGGGGATATCGAAGTATTCGCCGTACATCTCGGTCTGCGGGATCTCAAAGAAGCGGTCGATGCCGTCGGCGATGGGATGGTTGGGATTGGCCACCCACAGCCGCTCTTTCTCATTAGCTTCTCGCCAAACCAGACCGCAGTTCGTACCCATCAGGCGTTTGAATATCTTTGAGTAATGCCCGGAGTGCAAAACGATCAACCCCATGCCCTCCAAGACGCGTAGGTGCACTTGCTCGACAATGGCATCTTGTACATCATCATGCGCCATGTGCCCCCACCACAGAAGCACATCAGTTTTGGCCAGGACCTCATCTGTAAGACCGTGCTCGGGTTGATCCAAAGTGGCGGTTTGGACTTCGATGTCAGGTTGTTGGCGCAAAAACGTGGCGATCGTCTGGTGAATGCCATTAGGGTAGACGTTGCGTACAGACTCGTGTTTTCGTTCATGAACGAATTCGTTGTATAGGGTGGCTCGGATCTTACTCATTACGAAACTCCGTTTCATATGCGATAAGTTTGGATTTGATATCGGGCGGTAGCACCGACACCGTTTCGCCGGTCTCTACAGCCTTAGCTGCCGCAAACATCGACTTGAATTGCTTTCACAAACTGTTCCCATGGGTTGTCAATTGGTTAGTAAAGTCACCGATAGCTTCAATATACTCCGAAAAATCATCCCGGCGAATGCAGTGCCCCGCCCCCTGAACACATCTCACCTGTATGCGCTTGTTTAATGAACTCACCGCATCTGCAATAGCGGGCGTAACAATGCCGCCAAGATCATTGTTGCCATAAAGTAACAGTGTGGGACATCGCAATAGGGTTACCGTGACACGCCAGTCTGGCCAACCGGTCGCGACAAAGTTCGTAACATGTGGGCTGACACGCTTCTTGGCGATAATCCAGCTTTCATACTCTTCATCCAACCATGAAGGGCATGCCTGATCCATGCGCGTTTTTCGATGCTCGGCTATTATGTCACTCGCCTTCCGACCTCTGTTTGACTCAATATCTTGTTTCCAGTCAGCCGCCATCGCAGCACGTTCTTGCTCCGATAAAGCATCTCGCTGCTCCGGCCAGGGTGGATCTTCAAGGATGAGATAACCCACCTGGTCAGGGTATTCGGCCGCAAGTTGTGCAGCTACTGCCGCTCCCATCGAGTGCCCTATCAGGCCGGGCTGTTGTAATCCCAAGGCATCGATCAATGCCGCAAGATCGGCGACCATCGTGTCTATGGTATAAACCTCCTCCTCGTCAGGCTTGCTTGAGAGACCATGGCCACGAGCATCCACCATGATCACATCGTAGTCAGTCTGCCACGCTTTGGCAGCTCGCCCCCAACAGAGCCCATCATCCGTGATACCATGTGCTAAAATAAGAGGAGGTTTGTCTCCACCCGTACGTGTGACGTGTAAATCGATTTCGTTTACGTGAACGGCAAATTCTTGCCAGGCTTGCGTTGACATCGATGGCAACCTCGTTGAACGGGAATGGAAGGTGGGCCGGTTGAATCTCATGTCAGTGACAGGACTCGAAACGACACTCAGAATTGTCATGCATAGTATCAAACCTGTCAACGCTAGAAGGGTGTGATAAAGAGCAGGAATGTGAGGGTCGCCGGCACGCCATTCATGTGAAAGAAGATCGCCAATCTACCCGATTTATGGCAACATGCCTGGGTAAGGCGAATTCCATAAAATAATGATCCAGAGATTTGCGCTATTGAGGAATTCGCTTGAGGCTTTTTCAGGTTGAATTGGATCATTATTTTGCTGAAAAAGCCTATGACTTTTCGGAACACCCTGCAACCCTTCTCAATCTCTTGAATTCACAATAAGACAATGTCTGTGTCAAACTTCGGAACACGATCTAGCGATAATGGATTCATCTCCCTCAGACAATGCAGTGACGGGCAATTTGTTGTGGGCCGGCAGGGCGTCGAATCCATCATAGCAACGGGTGATCAGAAGGTAGAGTTTGTCACTTTCAGCGATCACACGATAGCTTATGTCAAGTCATCTTTAGGATATCCCGCCTACTACCCTGTTTGGCCGGTCAGGATCGACAAACCCGTTCAGGCTGTGCTCATGGATCTGGACGGAACCAGTGTGCGCAGTGAGGATTTCTGGATATGGATCATCCAGCAGACCACTGCCAGCCTGCTCGATAACCCGACCTTCGAGCTTAGCGATACCGATCTCCCTTTCATCTCCGGCCATAGCGTCTCCGAACATCTGCAATACTGCATCGAAACCTACTGCCCTGAGCAAAGCCTCGAACAGGCTCGCACCTACTATTTCGAACACACCCACCGCGAGATGCAAGCGATCGTAGCGGGAAAAGGACGCACCGATGCATTTGTACCGACTCTCGGGTTGAAAGATTTTCTGCTAGAACTCAAAGGCCACAACATCAAGATCGGTTTGGTCACCTCTGGTTTGCACGAAAAGGCATATCCAGAGATATTATCTGCCTTTCGTTCACTGGGAATGGGCGATCCGGCCGAGTTTTATGATTCGATCATCACGGCGGGCTTTCCCTTACGGCAGGGATCGGCAGGCACATTGGGCGAACTATCGCCCAAACCTCACCCTTGGCTGTACGCTGAATCAAGCAGGGTGGGGCTCGGCATACCTTTCGAGCAACGGCACACTGTAATCGGTATCGAAGACAGTGGGGCGGGAATCTGTTCGCTGCGTTTGGCCGGATTCGCCGCCTTTGGTCTCCACGGTGGAAATATCGTAGAGAGTGGCACGCAAGGTCTTTGTTATGAATACCTACAGTCACTTGAGGAGGTCCTGCAGCATATTATCTAACACAGTATTTGGGACGTCGCGAAGTAGTATTCAGCTTCCCAAATTATTACCAAAATGATGCGGGAAGTTGTACAATATGATATAGTCGAGTTCGCAGCGAATGAGAGTTGGTGTTGAAATCAGCAATAAATTTTTTTTGTCTGACTCTATCGCTGACGAGAAACAAACATTTTTTCGTAGAGAAACCCTACAAGATGCCTGTTCTCGAGTGCACGAGCAATTGCAAAAAACAGAGGCACGAAATATAGAACGTGTCTACAAAAAAAATAGAGAAGAGGCATTCTACACAAGGAGAGCAAAAATGAATCGAATATCTACTAGACCCAAAAGCACTGTCACTATCCTTCTGATCCTGATAGCGCTATTGGCGGCTTGCGGTAGCAACGATGTTGAACCTACTCTGACACCGATTCCTCCAGCAGACACGCCAATTGCTGCGGAAACGCCCTCTGGCGGGCCGATTGAGGTGGATGAGGATGTATGGGAACGTGTGCAAGAGGCAGGTACGCTGGTCGTGGGCACATCTGCCGATTACCCTCCCTTTGAATACTACGATAAAGACTTTCAAATCGACGGTTTCGACATCGCCTTGATCGAAGAAGTCGGCAAACTCTTGAAGCTTGAGGTTGAGATCACAGATCACGCGTTTACAGGTCTGCCCGATGCACTGGCGCTAGGTGACATCGACATTGCCATCGCTGCCATTGGCGTGACACCTCAACGAGAGGAGAAGATCGATTTCAGCCACGTCTACTTCGTCAGTGCAGATGCCTACATATCCGCTAAAGATGCCGTTATCGGTGAGATCAACAAGGTTGAAGATCTGGCAGTCTATCGCCTCGGTGTGCAAAAAGGCTCGGTCTTCGAAGATATGTTGGAAGATGCGCTCATCAGCACCGACTTGATGCCGGAAAGCAACCTGTTCATTTACGGAGAGATCGTTCAAGGCTTACCCGACCTCGTTGCTGGACGTGTGGACCTGCTGGTCATGGATATGCCCGTGGCTGAGGTCACAGCTGAGCAAGATGGATTCGCTATCGCCGCCAGTGATTTGAACCGGGAACTCTATGCGATCGCCATGGCAAATGGCCAGCAAACCTTGCGTACGCGCATCAACCAGGCCTTGACCACACTGCAAAAGAACGGGACTGTTGATGACTTGGCCAAAAGATACCTTGGTCTCGAAGACCATGAAATCGCCCCCATCCCCACCCCGACGCCTGAACCCGTACAACCGACGCCAACTCCGGGCTCACCACCGCCCACAACATGTTACGACGGTATGCAATATGTCTCCGACCTGAACTACGACGACAACGACATGAAGAATCCGCCGGTTCTTCCCCCGGGCCAGCCCTTCAAGAAAGGCTGGCGAATCCAGAACTCTGGCACCTGCCCCTGGAACAGCAACTACATGCTGACCTTTGTCCAGGGTAATCAGCCCGGCGCTCGTATGGGTGGACAGCCCACTGCGGTGCAAGGCGCGGTCGCCCCTGACGCGCTGTACGATATGTATATCGATCTGGTCGCTCCGGTGAAACAAGGTGTTTATCAGGGATTCTGGCAGATGCAAAATGACCAGGGCAAACACTTTGGACAGCGTGTCTATGTGGGCATTCAGGTTCCGTCAGCGCCCACCGCCACGCCGGCGCCCACCGCCACGCCATCGTCGGATATCAGTTTCTGGACGGACAGTACTAATATCAAGGAAGGCCAGTGTACGGTCAACCATTGGCGCACTCAGAACGTGAAGGAAGTGTACTATTACCACGATGGTCAGAACTGGTCGGACCACGGTGTGGTTGGTAATGGTGATCGCCAGGAATGCCCACCTGCCACCACAAATTACTATCTGCGTGTCGTCAAAAACGACAATAATATGACAACCAGCAAGATCACCATTTTTGTTGAGCCCTCGGCCAACGCGCCTGATATCAATTACTTCAGTGTGGAACCACCAGGAACTATTGCCCTAGGACAGTGTGTGCTCGTGCGTTGGGAAGTAGTTGGCAATGTAAGTCAGGTCAATATCACCCGCAACGATACGATGCTCTGGCAGGGTGCGCCTTTCCGAGGCAATTTGCAGGATTGTCCCACAAGCGAAGGTGACTACTCGTATGGCATCGAGGCAACCGGATCAGGCGGCTCCAGCCGAGCGTCACAGCATATTCGTGTGGATGGGGGACAGCCCACGCCAACACCAGGGCCTACTGCCATTCCACACCCGGAGATATACACGTTCGCGGTCGATCCAACCGCAATTGAAGTCGGCCAATGTGTACTCATTGCCTGGAGCACCGGTGGCGGCGCCAACCATGTACGCCTGCTACGAAACGGATTGATCGTCCTCGATAATGCGTCTCTCAACGGCACTCAGCAAGACTGCCTGAACAATGAAGGTCGGACTACGTATGTGCTAGAAGCAAGTAATGCGACTGGTGTTACGAATACCGCAGACAAATTCGTCGATGTTTCTGGCGGACAACCACCTACGGCCACACCCGAACCCCAGCCAACGCAAGAACCACCCACCGCCACACCTGAACCCCAACCAACGCAGGAACCACCCACCGCCACACCTGAACCCCAACCAACGCAGGAACCACCACCGGATATCCAATATCTAGCCGTAACCTCTGACGGCACAAATGTGGTTACGGAAGTCCAAGTTGGAGCGTGTGTCTTCATAACTTGGGGTTTTTCCGGCACGAGCATTGCCCAAACGTCACTCACCCGCAACGGACAGGTGGTCTACAGCGACTTCACCACCGACGATAGTTATCAAGACTGCTTCGAGGACCCGAACGTGACCGGAACCATGCAATACACGCTGAAAGTCGATTCTGAGTTCTCTGGGTCAGCCACACGCGACACTCAGGTCGAAGTGCTGGCGCCTGTAGTCGAACCAAGTTAGTGAGTTGTACCATTCAATAGCTGCCGAGTTCCTAGTACAAAGCGGCACACCAAAAGAGGCTGTTTGTAGTAAGCGCTTTAGCGCTTTTGTACACCTGTTACGATGATAAATCGCCTACTACGAACCGCACTACGACTTGCGCCACGATGAACTAGTTGTATGACGCAACGAGGAACTCGGCAGCACCCTGTCACACGAGGAGCATCCCAACATGAAAAACTTATTCGCATTCGTTGCCGGTATCTCGCTGGGTGCAGTGGCGGCCATGCTGTTAGCCCCCGAGACCGGCGAAGAATTGAGAAAGCAATTACAGGATCAAGCCGCACGTAACAAGATCGCGCTGCAAGATGCCTGGCAACGCGATCTGACAGAACTCAACGAACGCATCAGCAGTATGCAGGCATCGATGCAAGAGAACGTGGATTCTGCTTCAGATGTGGTGGACGAACCCAGTCCAGAATCAGGTGACGAAGCAGCAGCGGAAGCCTGAATCTGCCACAGTAATCGAACCATAGATTAACCCATCCGGTACCGGAGTTAGCGCACCGGGTGGGTTAATAAGGCGCGCGCGTTAGTCGGGATTAAAAGTGTCGATCAGGATGTAGCAGAGGGTGAGAAGGCAGTTTCTTTTTGTCAGGGTATACTACGAAGCAGTATTGGCTACCTCCAGACAGCGGTTGACACCCAGCCTGAAGACTGGTACGATAACCACTTTAAGGCCATACGTGGTCAAAGAATAGTCGGTAATTTCATTCAGATATATCGGTTCATCAAGGAGGTCAGATTCATGGATTAAGCAAGTTTTGTGTCACGCTTGGTAGCGTGGATAGTAGACGTCATGGCCATCGGCATCATCAGTTGGATTCTCTCTATTGTTCTTGGTGCGTTGGGCGGTTCCGACGGCTTTGTGCTCGGTTTGTTGGCCGCGATAGTGTTTTTTGTAGCTCTATTTCTCCAATTCATTTATTACGGATATCTGTGGAGCAAAGACGGCCAATCACTTGGTATGAAATTGATGAATATTAAAGTCGTGCGGCGCCACCATAGTGGCGAATCCATCTCCTTCCTGCGGGCCGGGCTGCGTGGAACGTTTGGTTATTGGCTGAGTGCCCTTGTCTTTGGCCTGGGCTATTTGTGGGAAGTGCTCGACGTGGATAAGGAAACCCGGCATGACAAGATATTCGATACCTGGGTCGAAACCGCATAGGACGGTCCAACGGAAGCATTTGAGTCGGGTAGCAGGAGACTGTTACTGGCCTCCCGCCTCCACTCCTACTCCTTCCATTACCCCAACACCAACGAGCACACCATCAGGCACGTATGTGCTCTGCCTACCCCTGATCGAAAGTTGATGATCCCCGAGGAGCGGCAGTGGTTGCAGCTCTTCTCTCCCCCTCATCCATCCCGAAGGATCACGATTTCAATCTCTGAGAGGTCAATTCTAGTACCATCAACCACTAATTCATCACTCTTAATCCAGAAGGAAAATCACTATGAATGTCGAAATACGCTATCGGCCATCCTACGCCCTTGCTATGGTCACGCTCGATAAGGGCGAATCTATCCAAACTGAAGGCGGGGCCATGGTGGGAATGTCACCCGGCCTGGAGCTAGAGACAGCTGCTTCGGGAGGTCTACTGAAGTCGCTGGGCCGCAAGGTGTTCGGTGGTGAAAGCTTCTTTCTCAATACTTACACCGCCAAGCAGCAGGGTGACTCCGTGGCTCTGGCGCCGGCGCTGCCCGGTGATATTGTCGTGATCGAACTGCAAGGTGAAGAACTGCTGGTGCAATCCGGCTCTTACCTGGGCTCGTCATCAGGGGTGAAAGTGGATACTAAATGGTCGGGCGCCAAGACCTTTTTCGGTAGTGAGGGTCTGGTCATGCTGCGCATCAGTGGCTCGGGAACCCTCATTGTCTCCAGCTACGGCGCCATCCATCCCATCGAATTGGCGGCAGGCCAGAGCTATATCGTGGACACAGGCCATCTCGTCACCTTTGAAGAACACATGCAATACGATCTCAAGAAAGTGGGCGGTTGGAAGAGTACCCTGTTAAGTGGTGAGGGTCTGGTGGCGGAATTGACCGGCCCCGGCAAACTGACGCTACAGAGCCGCAGTCAGGATTCTTTCCTGTCCTGGCTCATACCCCTGCTTCCGAAGCAGACGACCTATGTGTCGTCGGGAGACTAAAACCCCAACAGTTTACCAAGTCCTGTCAGAAAAAACCTAGCCGTACGGCGGCCATGCCCTTGTCACCGGCCTGGACGTTCAGAACGAACCACTCAAAGCAAAGGCGCAATTCGCCTACCTACCAGATACCTCCAATCACGGTATGCAGCAAAAGGTAGCCGTCATCGGGGCTTTGCTTCATGACCCTAAAGTCATTCTCATGGATGAACCCACCGTTGGCCTGCATCCCCGCTCTGCTCGCATGGTCAAAGACCTGCTGGTGCAACACAGCAACAATGGCTATGGCTATGGCTATGGCCTTTTTTCCTTGTACGTAATGGTGACTTTCTTATCGCGGAGAGCGCAAGGGACGCAAAGATATATCCCCTTTCTCTGGGTTTCTCTGGGTTTCTCGCGTTCTCAGCGATGATTTTTAAGAGTGTCAACAGAACCTAGTCTCTCTCGGCTTTCTTCCCCCAAATTCGATTGGGGTGACCCTCGCCGCATGTCGAATCGAAAGACATCTTTACCCAGCCTGATTGGCTCATTCATTTATAGCATCGTGGTCATATTCATCGCCATGGCGACCTATTTAATCGCAAATGAAACGCCTTCATTGGCCATTCCCGCTGTCATCATGGGTCTGGCCTTGCTGGCAGGCGGCACATGGTTTTTCGTGCAGTGGCAGTGGTGCACTGATCGTGTGGAAGCGGCCTGGCCTCGCATTGGCACGACTTGAGCTTTCCGTAATTTAGCTGCTTAAGTAGTAGAATTGTTCCCAATCAAAGATTTGCCAAGGTGACAGTCACCTCTTCTAAAAAACAGAGAATGCAACCGAGGTGTTGCTCACTTCCAAACATTCACATCATATAATCGGAGCATTCCACAATGAAGCGTCATGTTTTAGTCCTCTCCGTGGTGTTGCTAACAGTTATCCTGGCCCTGGCGGCCTGCAGCCCGCAGAATACACCAAAAGATTAATTCCCCCGCCCCGAACCGGACGACTATAGCGCCAAGCTCGCCCGCGACTTCAGCTCTTTCGAGGACCGTCTGGCGGCCTTTACGCCCGAACACGCGGCGGAATTGGATACGCTGCTGGCCGGTAAAACAGTCCTGGACATTCAGGCCCTGTTGGATGGCGGCCGGATCACCTCTGAAGAATTGACCACCTATTATGTCGATCGCATTCGACGCTACGACACAGACAAGCTGAACTCGGTCATGGCTCTGAATCCCGAGGCACAGGATATCGCCCGGACTTTGGATGTTGAGCGAGTAGAGATCGGCGCCAGAGGGCATATGCACGGCCTTCCCGTCCTGCTCAAGGACAACATCGCCACCAGCGATGGCATGCACGCCACCGCCGGTGCATACGCCATGAAGGACTGGACACCAGATCGTGACGCTTTCCTGGTGGCAGCGTTGCGCCACAATGGCGCCATCATCCTGGGCAAAGCCAACCTTTCCGAGTGGGCCAACTACATGGGCCCTGGCATGCCAAGCGGTTTCAGCGTGCTGGGTGGTCAGACGCGCAATCCTTACGGCGCTTTCGAAGTCTGGGGATCGAGCAGTGGCTCGGCGGTAGCGGCAGCGGCAGCGGCAAACTTCTCCGCTGTCACTGTGGGCTCAGAGACGCAAGGATCGATTATCATGCCGGCGGGGATTAGCTCAGTAGTGGGGCTGAAAACCAGCAGTGGTCTGGTTAGCGGTGATTACGTCATCCCCCTGATGGATTGGCAGGACACGCCCGGTGCTATCGGCCGCACAGTTACCGATGTAGCCGTATTGTATTGCTCACTGCGATGACCACACCTGATCCGAACAATTCGGAAACATCCGACCTCGCTCAAGCCGATTTCACGCAATTCATTGCCGCTGATGCCATCAACGGCCTGCACGTGGGGCTCATCATCGAAAATGAAGCGCTGACACAAGTATTTGAAGCAGCAGGCATTGAAACTGTACAGGCAAAATTAT